>NZ_JAXCHD010000029.1:0-10870 GCF_037027525.1 Paenibacillus sp. 203 | reverse complement strand
TTTCAAGGAAATAGCAGAGAGAAAGCGACTCAGCGCACCACATGAACTACAGAGCTACCAAGGTGTGTGCCCGGTTTGTCTCACCCTCGCAAGCGAGGATGAGACGAGGATAGAGAGACTTTGCCAATGGGCAGAGTCTGCCTTCTGGCAGCAACCGGGGTCGTTATAAGCGCTTCGCGCTGAACCTGTTCAGACACTCGGAAACAAGTTCCTCGGTCTTCACAGGTCTATTAAAGGGTTAGGAGAAAGGAGACTTAATTTGGGTAAAATCACGGTTGAAGTACAGGTCGATAAGATTTTCAAACATACCAAGCAGGGCAGCTATGGCACTCGTGCGCGTTACAAGGACAGCTGCCATCTGTTTGTGCGCTTCTGCGCGGAGCGATTCAAGATGAAGAACATTCGGAATCTGCATGATAAGCACGTCTTGGCCTTCGTCCAGGAGCGGCAAAAGGCTGGTATAGGAGCCAAGACGATCAAAAATGACCTCACTGCGCTGCGGTATCTGCACGATCAGATCCAGCAGCCACGATACAGCCTGTCGGACAACAAATCGCTGAAGGAGTTCTACGGGGTGAAGCTGGAAAAGACATCACAAGTGAACGGTAATCGGGCTTGGACGGAAGATGAGTACCAGGGCATCGTCCGGATCGCGAAGGAGCTTCAGCAGGAAAACATAGCGGATTGTCTGACGCTGGCGCGCACTATGGGGCTGCGTGTCACCGAAGCTGCGGCTGTGAGCCGCGCACAGGCTGAATATGCGCTGCGTACAGGCATGTATCAGGTCAAGGGGGAGGCCAAGAACGGGAAACACCGTGAAGTGCGGTTAAGCGCGGCAGGGAAGGCCATTTTTGAGCGCCGACTTCGGTATACCGAACGAGGGAACCGGCTTTTTATTACTCCGGGAGAAAAGACGCATCAGGTGGTCAACCGGATGGAGAAATTTGTTCAGAATCATAGGGACAAGGTACTGACCGCGCAAGGCGCGGAGCAGCGCATCGATAAGCGCGATGGAACTTCACGCAGCCTTACTTTCCATGGTTTGAGGTACAGCTATGTACAGGAACGTATGCAGCAGGAAATGGCCAAGGGATACAGCCGAGATAGCGCAGCGTTAATTGTGAGCCGCGAAGTTGGTCATGAGCGGATCGACGTGATCAAGATTTATGAGGGCGTTAAAAAAGACTAAGCTAAAGGCTTAGTCTTCAGGGACACCGTACTTATGAAGTAGGTATCGCATCCCTTCTTCTAGCAGATCATTTACATTGATTTTGGCGTTTTTCTCGATGGATTGCTGTAGAGCTAAAACTCTAATTTTGTTGTATAGCTTTTCGTCCAACGTAGTGTTTATCGACTTTCTGGCCATCCTTACCACCTCAGCATTGCTTCTCATTTCGATTAGTATATCAAAAAAGTAAAAATTGACAAAGTTATATAGGTATGCATAATATGTAGTTATAAATACGTATAGTCAGCTATATAACTTTGTGGAGGTAATTAACATGATGAAGAAGTACATTGTTTTGGTAGAGTACGATTTTGCCCAACGCAATTTTGCGGGCTATGTACCATCATTAAGAATCGGGGCTGTAGGCGATACAAAGAAGGAAATGATAGAAACCTTGGAAGATATGATTAAGATTGAAATGGAACGTCGTGCAGAGCTGCCAGAATATCAGCACGAATTTGAGACTGTAAGTGTGTAGGAATACGTTGAACGCTAGGGGCGATGATTTGATTGCTTGGGTAGATGCGATGTCGAATCGCCTAGATGAGATAATGGATAAGGTAGAAGATAATGAGATACAGCTACAGATTGCAGTTGCGGCTTTCGATAGGATTGACCAGATAAGCGACGAGGTGAAGGTCGATATGTTATTTGCTGAGGTCGGTATGTCGTTGACTGAGGTCTATAATTTGATTGATAGTATAACTTCGCGGTTGAATCTAGAACGAGATCGTGCGGATCAGCAGCTCACGGAAATTGCCGGAGCTGTTTCGCGGATAGAGCTGCACGGCAAGCGCAAACGATTTTTTGGGTTATTTTAATGTCATTAAATAAAAGGGGAATTTAAAGTGAAAAAGTCATTATTAACGCTGTTAACTATCATTTTGGTGTTGGGTTCTGTAGGTACGGCTGCTGAAGCAGCGGCCGTGAAATCCGTTGCTGTAACGGTGAATGGAAAGGCTGTAGTCTTTCCAGACGGAAAGCCGGTCATGGAGGATGACCGCGTTTTGATCCCGGTACGTTTCGTATCTGAAGCCTTGGGTGCCAAGGTAGATTACAAGAACAAAACCGTGCTGATTAGTCAGGACGGTAGAAAGATCAGTATGAAGGTCAACAGCGCAATCGTTACGCGTGACCAGGACAAGTTGCTCCTGGATGTACCGGCGCGCGTTCAAAAAAACCGTGTCTACGTGCCGTTACGCTTCGTCTCTGAAGCCTTGGGGGCTCAAGTAGACTGGAGTAAGGCTAAAATGTTGGTAGCCATCACCACAGGTGCAGCTCCTACTGATCCGAAGGAACCGGAAGAAAAACCAGAGCAGCCAAAGGCCTTCTTCAAACCGTTTGCATGGGAGGAAAAGACGGAGTTGGGCAAGGCGCTGTTTAAAAACAACGTGAAGTATGCTAATGGTCAAGTTACTTTTACCGTTCCATACGCTTCAAATGCTACATATCAGGGGAATCAGAAGGTTACGAAGCTCACACCAGGGCAGTCGTATACTTTCCCTGGAGGAACGGGGAGTATCTCTTTTTCTAAAATTTATGCTAGTGAAGATCGTATTGAGAATTATAGTCTCTATTTAGATACAAAGCATGATTCTTTGGCGAAACAGTTTGACTCCGTTACGAATGATATTGTAGTGAAGCATAGTTTTGTTAAGAATGGCCAGGCTGTGGGAACTGCTGGCACGTTAACAGAAGTCATTTTGTTGGCTCAATCATTGTAGGATGGAGCTGACAAAATGAAACGAATTATAGCCCTTATCTTGGTATTAATGATGTTTGGTTCTACGCTAGCAATCGCATCCGGTACCGAACCGATGTTGAAAAAATATGTACCTGGTGCGTGGCAGTATGGTGATAACGATACAGACCTATACGGGTATATTCCTGCTCTTAATTCAATAGTCGTCCGTCCTTGGGAACTGGCACGTTGGACTGGTGTATTCAAATTTCCTGATGGGAAATCGACGAGTATTAGTAACTATGACGTGTTCAACGTAAAGCGGAGGGTGGACGATCCGAAGTTCGACAAGGAAAACGGCTTCGGACTGGTCTATAAGAGCCAGTCGGCTTTAGGGGATATGTTCGACGCGATCATGAAGAATCAGACCGTAGGTGCAAAGCAGCGGTCATATTTTAGGAGCCAGTTTATCAAATCTTCTGACGACCAAGTTTTCAGGAACGGCAACCCCTTTTACTATGAGGTTCGTGGTGAATGGTTCCTTCGCACATCCGGTATTCTTCAACGTATGGGAATTGAATTTACGAAGACCAATAAGATCAGCGAGGATGAACGCCAGGCTTTGTATGAAGTCACTAAATGGCCTACGCTGAAGGCGACAGCAACCGGCAGTAACGGCAAGCTGAAGGTGGATTATACCGGATATGGCGTATCCGAACGGGATATACGGATTGTAGCGACCAAAAAGGGCGCATTTCCGGATTTTAAGAACGTGGTAAGCCTGACAGGTGGGAAGCTGGTTCATACGTCAGCAACGGCCAAGACAGGCAGTCTAAGCGTGGATTATGAGGAATTGGCCAAATTACTAGGCCGGGATGTTGATGTGGTGATTGACGATGGTTATGGCCGTACAGCAATCCAGAATGTGAAGCTGCCAGAACCGCCGAAGCCGATGGACTACATTCCGACTAAATTGACTTTAACGGATGGCCATCAGCTCTGGCTCAAATGGAAGTACGTCGGAGAGGACTTCAAGGCTGGCGATTACATCGACGGACGCGGAATACCTAATATCGCTAAGGTAACTGTACAAGGCCCGGAGACGGGCAAACAGACGCTTCAAAAGATGTACAGCGGTGTTCCAAAGGTGATCAAAAACGGCCAGGAGTTCAGCCAGAACTTGGGCGTTGTCAATTTGGGGCGTACACCAGGTACTTATCATATTTCTGTAGATGCATTCGTCAATAATCCGAGCCATCAAGATCGGGCGGTGGAAGCTCCTGCAGAAGCTTATAAAAATAATGAAATCAAGGCTGATTTTACGGTCAAGCTCGTGCCGGTGGATCTGATCGCACAATCGATCACAGCTACGCCTTCACGGATCGAGAAGGGCAACACGGCCGTGATTACGGCCAAGGTAAAGAACGTCAGCATTGAGGATCAGAAACAGGTCATGATCCGTATTACAGCGGATGATAAGACGATTTACGAGGTACGTAAGGACATGCCGGCTAATAAACCAATTTCAGTAGGGCCAGTTAATTGGACCGGACGTCAGATTGGGCTGCACAACATGACCGTGCAGGTCGATCCGGTCAATGAGGTTCCAGATACAAACCCGGGCAATAACATTGCCAGTACGGGTTGTACTGTGTACCAACCCAACGGGGGGGGATCATCGTCTGGTTGTAGCACGGCTAGTAAAACGTCTACGGCCAAAAGTTCATGGACGATACCGTACCGTTATATCTATGAAATTGCAGAGGTCAACCGACCTTTATGGACTACGGCTTGGGTGCCTTATTCTGAGCACTTGAATGTGAGTACGCAAATCAACAGCAAACAAGGGATTGCCACGGATCAGGCGCATCCGAAGGAAAGTGACCGGGAAAGCCGGGGCTCCTGGGCAATCATTCCGTATGCCAAGCAAAATGGGCTGAATGCGAATGAATTGACGCGAGCCGGTTATGGTTATGAGCTGAAGGTCACGACGAATTATTCTACCGATTGGGAAACGAAGGTTCCAAGAGGAATGAGAGAAACGGCCAGACCGATCGGAGGAACGTACATCGGTCCGAAGCCTGGTGAAGTGATTGCCAAGTTTTATGATCGGAATGGACGTTTCCTGAATACGGTCACGCTGGAGCGCACCAGCGGTGGAAATACAGGAACAGCCGTGTGGGAGCTGCCGAAACGAGAAGGGGTCTTCTTGGACGGTACCAAGATCATAGAACGGAAGGTATACACGGATAAGGATTGGAGTGACGGTGACGTGCTGGTGAAGGTGTACGTCACGGCTGAAGGTTCTAAAGGACGCCTGGAAGCCTGTACGACAAACAAGCTGCGTATTTTCGGTAGCATGTTTGACGATACGCAGAACGTAAGATCACGTAATTTCTAGGCCAGAATTTTGTACAGACAACCAATATAGTTTATTTTCTGTTGGTTGTCTGTATTTTGCTCGTCAGGCGCGTTCAGGAGCTATATGACGGGCTTACATGGGTGTTTGCTTATAAAAGTAAGGACAAATTTGAAAGAGCCTTAAAACGAACGATAGAAGGCTTAAAAAAGGAGGGATTAGATGCTAGATAAACCGATCTATGTGAGAATGGCATTAGAAATGCTTCAGGTCAACAGTTTTGAGTCATTAAAGGATTTTGGAAGTATTCCAGTGTATTTTGCCAATGATCCATACAACATGCTTTGCATGATTGGGATTCCAGATTGGCGATGGAGTTATCTTTACAGTTACAGCAGACCAGAGGAGGAGGAAGGGAAGCGACTGCTGGAGGCTCTTAGTGATCGGGGAGGGCCTTTAGCTGTGGAACGTGCAGAAAAGTTGGCCCATGAAATAAGTGATTATATGATTAGGCTTACTACTACCAAATTAAAAAAGGACTACTAGATTTAGTAGTCCCAAATGAAAAAAGTCTAGCATACATGCTAGACTCGTGGTAAGCTTTTCCTAGAAAAGCTTTAAAGCCAGTTTCACGGCAACTTTGGGTCGCCAAACCCTAGGCTGCTGTCTGACCGATCTGAACATCGGCGAAACAGGACGCGAAAACATGACTTGTATACTTATTGAGTTCAATCTAATGAACGTTTGTGTTCATTGTACTGTGTTTTGCCAGTAGATTCAATAGGTTTTGAGATAATATGTTGAAGCCCCTGATCCGTGAGATGTACGGATCAGGGGCTTTTTTGGTTTGCTGATTCAGCACAGTACCAGTAATGGCGCGGTGTTTGATCATACATAAAAATCTCATATGTTTCGGCGCTCGAACCATTTTTTTTGAAAAAATGACGTTCGAGGGCTTGATTTCCTATTGTCTTTTTTAGGTAATCGGGTTTTTGATCGCCAAACGTGCCTAGCTGCCCAGCACGTAAAAATACGGGTACGGTAAGCTGAGCCGAAGCAGAGAATCAGCGTCAACTCCATTAAACGCCTACCCATGCCCAGGCGGGAGCCAGCCAGAGATTGGGAGGACGCTGATAATCGGTCTGGAGGTAGCCAGGATTCCGAAAGGAATGGTGATCAGTGCACATGCGCGTTGCGCGCTCGTAGGATTGGCTTTACGAGTGAAAAGGCACTGACGGTATAACCGTAGTCGGGCATGGATGAGAGGAACCCTCGACAGCCGTACACGGCGTGACAGTATCGCTTACTAGTGCAGCCATGTTTTTGTTTTTTATGGCTGCACAGTAGGTGATAATCTATGCGCATTTCCTGACAAACCATGCCAGCGTGCCGATTAAGAGCCTCGCAGTCAAGTTTCTTTTTTAGCTTGAAAGATAGCGAAGCGTTGGAGAGTGGTGGTGGCCTTGTAGGTGGTTCACACCGCCGTAACGTGAACCGAAGCTTGTGGTAAACGTGGTTTTCGTTTTCCACAAGGTGAGGTGAACGGTGCGGAACCGGAGCGAAGCGAAGGCTTGCTTCAATGCTCGAAAAGATGCGTAGCGAAAGGGTTTTGTCCATGATATGGTGAAGTAGAATAGCGAGGTGATACAAGGTGGATACAAACGCCATGCGGATCGTATATAGCACGGTTCAAGTCGCAAATGTGTTGAATATAGGTCGCTCTACGGTCAATAAGTATGCGAGAAGTCTTGAAGAAGCTGGCTATCTGTTTACTAAGGACGAAAAAGAGCATAGAGCCTTTGTAGACCACGACATTGTAGCCTTTCGTGCGCTGCTAGACTTCCTAAATCGTGGTGTTGAGTACCAAAGCGCCGTAAGTACTGTTGTAGAGCGGTATAAACGACTTCCAGGTAGCGATTCGCTGGCTGTGGTTGCTACGTCAGGTAGCAGCGCAGAGGTCGCTACGTTGAACGCTAAGGTTGATGATTTGATTGCTGCGGTAGCTGCGCTGTCGGGGCGCATAGATGAAATTGTAAATGAAAAGGTACGGCTACAGGTCGCAGCTGCGGCTGCTGAGATTGGTGACCAGGTAAATGGTGTGCTGAGTGAAGTGCGTCAAGCTCAAGATCGTACGGATCAGCAGCTCACGGAAATTGCCGGGGCTGTTTCACGGCTTGAGTTGCACGGCCGACGCAAACGATTCTTTGGGTTGTTCTGAGAGATGAAAGGGGAATTTACTTGGACTTTTTAATCTTAGTGCCACAGTTTTTGATTCAGGTGTTTACCATTCTCGTCGCTTTAGTGCTGTACGATAGATTTTTCAAAAGAAGATGATTTATCGGAGGATTATCCAGAATAGCTCTATTTTCGGAAATGGACAGGGGCGAAAAACGGAGCAATCGCGAGAAAAGCAGAGATCGGCCAGATGGCCAAATCTCTGCTTTTTTGTATTGTTCCACGGCAGGTTAATCGGCGCTGAAGGTCAAAAACGGCCGTTTTTGCAGATCAGAGGGCTGGACATGTGCACAAAATTCAGGATTTTGGACATATGTCCAGCCTTCTGACATAGATAAAGTCAAGCTCTGTGGACATCCAATAGGATATACTGCAAACGAAGCAAGAAAAGCTTCAGACCGAATGGCCTGAAGCTTTTCTTGCTTCGTTTGTTGTTTTAATAAACTTTTATGGATCTCATCCTAGGATGAAAAAATATTATTCTAAGCCGTCCCGAACGGAAACATTGACGGAAACAGGCGAACCGTCATCAGTGTCAAAATTCAATATCCAAGTGCCTTCTTGACCTTGGCCAAAGTAGTGTTCTGTAGTAACAGAGCTACCTGGTTTAACCGTCAGAGATGCCCAATCAGTTCCTGATGGGGATGTCAAACGGTAATTCACAGGTACTTTTTTGTTATTACTCACGTGAACGCGGACTCTTTCGCTACTGCTTCCAGCTTTATACGAAAAACTGCCGGTTCCTTGACCAGAAGAAAAATTATAAGTGGTATTAAGGAGTAAAGAGAACAGAGTAATTTCGCCAGGATCATACAATCCATCAACGATCTTCATATTAGGTACTTCTTTAACAGTATTATCTTGAGAATAGACGCTAGAAATTTCGCTAGAATTTTCTTTAATAGGGCTACTACTGCTAGCGAAAGCAGGAAGAGCAGTCAAAATAAGAGCAGAAGATAAGACGGTGGATACGATTTTCTTTTTCAAATAAATCCCTCCATGGTATCAATATGTAAATCACTAATATAGGATACTATATTTATCCATATAGTAACAAGTAGTGGGAGAAAAAGTTTGCAGTATTCTGTTAAATGTTGTCTTTTTGGTGAATAAGCTTCCAACCTATAATAATTTTTTTATTTGAGATATTCGGGCTTGAGACACGCCAAGCCACTTGGTAAATACTACGAAATTGCGAACCATCGCATTTGAGAAAAATAGGGATGCGGCCGAGAAAACAGAAGCAAACACCGTATTAAGTCGGAAAAACGACGGAAACAAACCAGATGAACGTTTTTTGAGGTATCAGATGCAAGCAGCAGCTAAACACATTTTACCGAGACATCGCGTAGGAATCTGTCTAAGGCATCAGATTGAGGCATATGGTGGTGTAGACCTCTTTAAGCACAGACAGACGCAAAGGGCTTTTTACGGTGGATTGATGGTATGTAGCAGTGTGTGGGTCTGTCCGGTCTGTGCGGCTAAGATATCGGAGCGTAGGCGACAGGAATTAAAAACGGCGTTTAAAGCGCATTTGGATGCCGGAGGTCATTGTACGATGGTTACACTGACGTTTAGCCATAGTCCGAAGGATAAGCTGCATGATCTGTTAGTGGCCTTAGGGAAGGCAGTCCAAGATTTTAGCCGAGGTGGGCGCGATAGGGCGTTTAGGGCTGAGATTGGACTTGTCGGTAAAATTAGAGCCTTTGAGATTACTTATGGTGTGAATGGATGGCATCCACACATACATTTGCTGTTAATGCACAGCAATGAGATCGAGCCGTGGGAATGGCATGGTATGGAGGACAAGCTATACAATATGTGGTCAGGGGCATGCGCCAAAAACGGATTAGGCACTAGCCGGGAACATGGGTTACGGATGCATGATGCAGCGGAAGCCAGTACATATATCGGCAAGTGGGGCGATCTGATGGACAAGCGTTGGGGCACAGACTCAGAAATGACCAAGGCTAACATCAAGAAGGGGCGCGGTGAGAGTATGACACCGTTTGATATGTTAAGGGTGATTATCGAAGATGGCGATCTTGAGTACGAAGGAAAGTACCAGGAATATGCGAAGGCCACGAAAGGCAAACAGCAGTTGATTTGGAGTCCTGGACTCAAAGCCAGGTATCTGATCGAGGAAAAGGATGATGAAACGATAGCGACAGAAAAGGTTGAAGAAGCGGACTTACTGGGTACGCTGGATTGGCAGGATTGGCGATATATCTTGCGTAATAATCTTAGATACAACCTGTTAAAAGAGATAGAGGAACATGGCTATGAAACCGGACTTTTAAATATCGGTATAAATAAAAAGTTCACTGAAATTAATCAGTGAACCGGAAATCCCTTTTGGCTGGGGGATTTATAACTATTGCTATTATAACCTAGAGATAAGAAATATTAAACAGGTGAACTTTGTAATATTTTGTAGTGAGGCTATCCATATGGGTAGCCTTTTTAAGTTGCTAATTTGTCTGGATATATTTACAATGATAGCAATACGAAATCTATTAATTTTCTTCGCTGACAATGATCAAGCGAAGAACAGGCACAGCTCGAGAGAGCTGCATTGAAATTATTTGGAGCACTAGCTACCGAATATTGAGAAGTCATAAACACTTTATTTTCTTTGCCTCAGTTATGAAGCGAAGAGCAGAATTTCACAGGATAAAGCACAAGGTCTATTTTTTCATGCTTATTTAAGCATGTTTAAAAAGGGCTTTTTTTTGCGCTTACAGCCGATTGTAGCAGGCATTTATGCCAACTATAATCGGCTTTTTTTATATAGAGCTGCTTCGGCACATCACAAAAACTTTGGAGGGATCACACATGAGTATTATTGAGATTTTGAAGGTTTTACGAGTTCGAAAAAATTTTGTTTAGGTATGACTGTTGCAGAGGCTAATCGCTTTTTGATTAGCCTCAGATTTAGGTCAAGACCATAGCTCTACCACAAAGTCGCTTGCGGCTGCGGATGGTTGAAAAAGTGGAGCACGAATTAGCGTATCGCCGGACGCTGATCGTAGTTGTTCAATCGGCACGAAGGCAGTTGAACCCTTAGTTGGGTAGGCCACGATTGAGTGAGCTGGTAACTGTCGGGGATCGAATGCGTAGGAGCATTCACACTAGTAGTAGCTTAGATCCCGGCTATTAGTACTCATAGCACACAACCAAATATTGATGCGCCAGGATATCCAAACTTTAATGCTCGAATGAGTCGCTTTCTCTCTGTTATTTCAAGGAAATAGCAGAGAGAAAGCGACTCAGCGCACCACATGAACTACAGAGCTACCAAGGTGTGTGCCCGGTTTGTCTCACCCTCGCAAGCGAGGATGAGACGAGGATAGAGAGACTTTGCCAA
>NZ_JAXCHD010000028.1:0-12337 GCF_037027525.1 Paenibacillus sp. 203 | reverse complement strand
TATTTCTGCAAAATAAGGCCCCACACGCTCTGCATCAGCGTATTAATCGTGACCTGCTGCTGCTTTGCAATCCGGTGTATGGCTTCGCTCCACGTTGGGTCCAGATCTACCGTTATTTTTTCAGAAACATATTCGCTGGTTTCACTTGCTGTAGTGGATACCGTATTAGCCGCTTGGTTTTTCGATGAAGCATCCGATCCAGGTAACAACGTCTGCTGTTCAAAGCCCGCCAAATAGCTGCTCCAGTACTCTTTTGCCGCACGTTCATCCTGACGCTCTAGCCATTCGATATATTGGCTATACGGTGTGATAGGAGCAAGCTCCGGCTGCTTCTGCTCCAGCAGCGCAAAGTACGTACTAAACACTTCACCCGTAACGAGCGATAAGCACCAGCCATCCATGACAATATGATGGAAGCTCCATACCAAATGATACGTTTCTTCATGGGTCTGTAATACCTGTACGCGCATGAGTGCATCGGTACCGAGATTAAAGCCCCTAGCTTGGTCCTCCAGCTTAAACGCCTGGATATACGCCTGTTGCTCCGCTTCCTGCATTTCCCGTATATCCTGGAAGGAAAGGTCGCTATCTTTGTGACGGAATACGATCTGCAATGGCTCCTGACTGTGTCCTGTCTCAAACATATGGAAATTCGTCCGCAGCGCTTCATGACGCTGTGTCAGTACATCCAGACTCTTGCGGAAAATTGCAACATCAAAGCTGCCCTTTTGATCAAACGACGCTTGCTGGAAGTAGGCGCCTGACTCCGGCTCCATCAGATTATGGAACAGCATCCCCTTCTGCATAGGCGAAAGAGCATACACATTTTCCAGCTCGCCTACAGAAGAAGTTTGCTCCGTCAACTGTTCCAGTTGTTCCAGTGACAAGCCTTTGAACAATACATCGCTTGGTGTTAGCTCACTCCGCTCTTTGGAGGCACAATGAGCGATCACTTCCTGCAAGCTTTCCTGCAGCAACTGCGCAAAGTTTTCTACATTTTGCTGATGATATACCTTACTGTCATAGCGAATGTCCAGTGTCAGCGCGCCCGCTGTAATCATTCCGTTCACATTCAGCGGATGCTCCAGAACGGTATGGTCACTCATCGGCTCTCCACCTGGATGTGAAGACAGCGTGATATCCCCATTTTCCAAGTCCTGATCAAATTGTCCCAAATAGTTAAAGCTAATTTCAGGCTGCAGGGTCCAGGAAGGATGGGCATCATGCTGAGACATATATTTCAAAATGCCGTAGCCAATACCCTTATGCGGCACATGACGCAGGTCTTCCTTCACCCGCTTGATTCGCTGCCCGACTTCTGCCTTTCCGTCCACATCCAGCAGCACCGGATACTGACTCGTAAACCAGCCCACGGTACGGGTGATGTCGATATCTGGAACAATGGCTTCCCGGCCATGTCCCTCCAGATTGACCAGCACGCGCTCCTGTCCGCTCCAGTTATATACCGCTGTGCCGAGTGCGGTTAACAGCAGATCATTGACCTCGGTGTGGTACGCACGGTGTGCTTCCTGAAGCAGCAGTCGTGTTTCCTGTTCGCTCCAAGCCACGGTCACCGTCGCAGTGTCTCTGATTAGAGAATGTTGTCCCTCCGCTCTCTCTTGATCCTTAGGCAACGATGCGACTTCCATTTGAGCGAGATGCTGCCAATATTCACGTTCATTTTCGATCGCCGGACTATTCGCATATTGAGACAAGCGCTCTGCCCAAGCGGAGTAAGCGTCCGTTTTATAAGGCAGGCGAATCGCTTCTCCTCGAACGGCCTGCTCATATCCCGTGGCAAAATCCTCAAACACAATCCGCCACGAAATCCCGTCTATGACCAAATGGTGAATGGCAATCAGTAAATGATCTCCATCCATGCAGCGGAAAAGTCCCAGCTTCACCAACGGTCCTTCGTCCAGACGAATGGAACTTTGGATGGCATTGGCTTTCGTTTCAATCGCCATCACCACATCTGCCGCGTCTTCGACGCCCATCAGATCTACAACATCCAGACTGTACAGCTGGCCTTCGTTCAGACCGCGATTCCACGCTTCATAGCCCTGTTCGGTCTGACGGAAGATCATACGTAGCGCATCATGATGCTCCGTTACCTTGGCCACCGTTTGATGCAATGCGGCTTCATCGAAGCCTTGCGCCCTATACAGCATCACCGACTGGTTGAAATAATGTGGCTCTGCTGAGGATTGTCCAAAGAACCATTGCTGAATCGGGGTCAATCTAACTGCCCCCGAAACCACCCGCTGATCGGCTGTGCGGCTGACCTTGTGAACATGACCGCTCAGCAGCGAGATGGAAGGATATTGGAACAAATCCTTCATGTCCAGCTTGTAGCCCGCTTGCAGCAAACGGGAGGATACCTGGATCGCTTTGATCGAATCGCCGCCCAGATCAAAGAAATTATCCAAAATCCCGACTCTCTTCGTTCCTAATACAGCCTGCCAAATGGACACTAACGTCTGCTCCAGCGCTGTGCGCGGCTCTACATAATCCGCTCCGCTTTGCAGGCTGCCTTCTGGTGCCGGCAGGGCCTTGCGGTCGATTTTACCGTTCGGTGTCAGCGGCATCTGCTCCAGCTGGATGAAATACGAAGGCACCATGTAGTTTGGAAGCTCCTCGCCCAGTAAGCTGCGCAGCTGACCAGCGCTTACTTCCCGTTCAGCGACATAGTACGCCGCCAGTTGGTTTTGTCCCTGCTCGTCCGCCTGAGCCAGTACGATGACCTCTTGTACATCCTCCACTTTCAAAATTTGTGCCTCGACCTCACCCAGCTCGATCCGGTAGCCCCGGATTTTCACCTGATGGTCGATCCGGCCCAAATATTCGATGTTGCCGTCCGGCATCCATCTCGCCAAGTCACCCGTACGGTACATCCGTTCGTAGCCTGCTTCGCCAGCCGCAAACGGGTTCGATACAAATTTCTCAGCCGTCAGCTCTGGACGATCCAGATAACCCCGAGCCAGACCCGGACCGGACACGCATAGCTCACCCGCGACACCTACCGGAGCCAAATGTCCATGCACATCCATCATGTATACCCGATGATTCGGTACAGGGCGTCCGATAGAAATGAGTTGTCCTGCCCTTTCATCCTCGGATACCGGCCAGATGGATGTCGCCACCGAGTTTTCGGTTGGACCATAGCCGTTGTAGTACGCCACTTGATCCTTCCACTTGTATACCAGCTCGGTTGAAGATGCTGAACCCGCCGTGAACAGAATACGCAGGTTTGGCATCCGTTCTGGCTCCAGATACACCGCATAGGTCGGCGGCAAAGCGGCCACGGTGATCTGATGATCCGCCATATATTGCTCAAACCGCTCGTAGTTCAAAATCGTCTCTGACGTTGGTACATACAGTGTGGCTCCGCAGAACAGTGCCTGGAAGATTTCCCAGCAAGCCGCATCGAACGAATAGCTGGCGAACAGCAACGCATGATCCGACGTACGGATCTTGAGTGTCTGATCAAAATACGTTTTCAGATTGCACAGCCCGTGATGCTCCAGCATCACGCCCTTCGGCTGCCCCGTGGTCCCTGACGTATAAATCACATAGGCTAGATCGTTCGGACCGGACCACGGCTCCAGATTGGAACCATCCTCGTGGTACACCGTTTGCTCCCCATCCAGCACCAGCACATGCCCGTTGATAGCGGCTTTGTCTACCAGATGACTTTGTGTCAACAGTAGCTTTGCACCTGAGTCGTCCAGCATGTAGCGGATACGCTCCTCTGGATAGGTCGGATCGATGGGGACATATGCACCCCCGGCTTTTAAAATCCCGAAGATGCCCACGATCATGTCTACCGAACGCTCGGTCATCAGACCCACCAAACGATCTTTCGTCACGCCTTGACTACGCAAGGTACGAGCCAAACGATTGGCGCGTGCATTCAGTTCACGATAGGTCAACTGCTCTCCTTCAAAGAACAATGCTGTCTGCTCCGGCGTCCGCGCGGTTTGCGCCTCGAACAAGCCGTGAATCGTTTGCTCGCTTGGATATGCTGCCGCTGTATTTCCCCAAGCCTCAACGATTTGCTCACGCTCCTGCGCGGTTACCATATCCAGCTCATGCACCCGAATGTCTGGCTTCGCTACCACCTGCTCCAGCAGTTGCACCAGATGACCTCGAATTTGCTCTACACTTTCCCGTTCAAAGGCCAGCGCATTATACCCAAAGCTCATATGAATGGTGTTCCCCGGCAATACCACCAGGTTAAAGTCATAGTTGGTCTGCTCGACAGATTCGGCTCCGGTGATACTGAAGCTGGACTCATTACCGTTGCCTAATTGCTCCAATTGTTCCTCTACCGGATAGTTCTCAAAAATAAGAATATGATTGATCAAATCCTGCTTAAGCTCCGATAGCCCCTGAATTTCATACAACGGATACGTATCATAGGCATGGGAAGCAATCGATTGCTCTTGGGTTTGCTTCATCACGTCTGAGAATAAGCTGTCCACTTGACTGCGGATACGCACAGGAATGGTATTGATAAACAGACCAATGATGTGCTCCACATTCGGAATGTCTGCCGGACGTCCAGATACCACGCTGCCAAACACCACATCATCTGTGCCATTATATTTTTGCAGCAACAGGCCCCAAACGGTCTGCATCAACGTATTGATCGTTACCTGATAACGCTTGGCTATGCGCTGAATACCTGCCGTTAGATCCGCGCCCAAGTCAAAATCCAGACGCTCCGCCTGATATTCCGTTTTGCCCTGGATTTTAGCCTGTGGCAGGCGGGACTGTTCCTCATATCCTTCCAGAACCTTGCTCCAGTAACCTGATGCGGCCTGACGATCCTGCTGTTCCAGCCATTCAATATATTGACTGTACGGCGTTACAGGGGCCAGTTCAGGTTGCTTATGAGTCAGTATTGCAAAATAACTCGCAAACACTTCGCCTGTCACCAGCGACAAGCACCAGCCGTCCATCACGATATGGTGGAAGCTCCATACAAAACGGTACGCATCCTCACCTGTGCGCAAAACAGCCACACGCATCAAAGCATCTTGCGCCAGATCAAAGCCTCTTTGCTTGTCTTTGCGCGTATATTCGAGGATGTACTCGTTTTGCCGCTCTTGCTCCATATCCCGCAAATCCTCTACATACAGTTCGCTGCGCTTATTCCGATACACAACCTGAAGTGGTTCATCTTTCCAGCCGCTGTAGAAGTTCGTGCGTAGTACCGTATGCCGCTGCACCAATACATCCAAACTTGCCGCAAATGCAGCGATATTAAAATGTCCCTGTAGATCAAAAGATGCCTGCTCAAAATATGCTCCTGATTGTGAGTCCATCAGATTGTAAAAGAGCATGCCCTTTTGCATCGGCGTCAGTGCGTATACATTTTCCAGCTCACCTATATGTCCAGCCTGCGCTGCCATGTGCTCCAGTTCTCCAGTCGTCAGACCCTGGAAGGACACATCACTTGGAGTCAGTTCCGGATGCTCCCGAGCGACACAATGCGTAATCACCTCTTGCAAAGCGGATTGTAGCAGTCCTGCCACACGTTCCAGCGTTTCTTGGCGATACTGCTTACGGCTGTAAGCGATCGTCAAGCGCAGCGTGCCTTCCGAGATCATTGCATTCAAATCCAGCGTATATTGCAGCGGTGAATGGGCATCCTCTGTCTCCCCTGCGCTATAGGATGACCATGTGATTCCACTGTTTTGCACATCCTGATCGACCTGCCCCAAGTAGTTAAAGCTGATTTCCGGTTCTGCTCCAATCGCCTGCGCTTCATCCGATGCAGACGCAGGAGATAAGTAGCGCCATGTGCCATAGGTCAGCCCTTTATGCGGAATGCGGCGCAGACCTTCCTTCGTTTCTTTAATCCGCTGGGCCAGCGTCAGGTTGACATCTGTGTCCAGCAGCACCGGATACAAGCTCGTAAACCAGCCTACTGTACGTGTAATATCCACCTCTGACAGAATTGCTTCCCGGCCATGTCCCTCCAGATTCACCAGCACCTGTCCGGCGCCTGTCCAGTTGTGCATCGCCAATCCTAACGCGGTCAACAGCAAATCATTGACCTCGGTGTTATAAGCGCGATGGGCCTGCTTTAGCAGTTGCTCCGTTTCAGCCTCGGTCCACTCCACCGTCAGCACTTCGCTGTCTGCATTCAAGGAACCCTCGTAGGCGAAATCCTTAGGTAGCGGTGCCGCTTTCGCTTTGGCCTGTTCCAGCTGCTGCCAGTAGGCTTCATCCGATGCAGCCTCTGGACGGTTGGCGTAAGACGACAACTCCCGTGCCCATGTTTGGAAGGAATCGGTTTTAAAGGGCAATCGTACAGGCTCGCCCTTGATCGCCTGTTCGTAGCCAGTAGAGAAATCTTCAAACAGAATCCGCCACGATACCCCATCTATCACCAAATGGTGAATGGCTATGAGCAAATGATCGCCCTCGGCTGTGCGGAACAATCCCAGCTTGACCAGAGGTCCTTCGGACAGGTGAATGCTGCTTTGAATTTCATTTGCCTTCGCTTCCAGCGCTTCCGCATAGGTTTCCTGTTTACGGTAATCCATCGTTTCCAGCGTATACAACGCGCCTTCATCTACACTACGTGTCCAAGCCATATAACCAGAGGAATTCTGATGGAAAACCGTACGAAGCGCATCATGATGCTTCACGATGTGATCCATCACCTGACGAACCGCTATCTCATTAAAGCCCTCGGCACGATAGAGCATAACTGCCTGATTAAAGTGCTGCGGACGCTCGCGCTCCTGCGCAAAGAACCAATGCTGGATCGGAAGCAAAGCGGTTTCCCCGCTCACTTCTCCTTGATCTGCCATACGACTGACCTCATACATATGCGGTGCCAGTGCTTCCACCGTTGGATACTGGAACAAATCCTTCATGTCCAGCTTATAGCCAGCCTGGAACGCACGGGATGCGATTTGGATCGCCTTGATCGAATCGCCGCCCAGATCGAAGAAATTGTCCAAGATACCCACAGTCTGTAGTCCCAGTACCGACTGCCAGACCGCTACTAGAGCGCGTTCTTGAGCAGTACGCGGCTCTGCATAATCCGTTCCGGTTTGTAGGCTGCCTTCTGGTGCTGGTAGAGCCTTGCGGTCAATTTTTCCATTTGGACTCAGCGGCAACTGCTCCAGCTGTACAAAGTACGACGGTACCATGTAGCTTGGCAGCTCCCGGCCCAGCTCACTTCTCAGCTCACTGGCGCCAAGCTCTTGTCCGGCGACATAGTACGCCACCATTTGTTTTTGTCCCGTCTCATCCGCACGCGCCGTGACCACGGCTTCGCGTACCGATTCCACTTGGAGCAGCTGCGATTCGACCTCGCCCAGCTCAATCCGGTACCCCCGGATTTTCACCTGATGGTCGATCCGGCCCAGATATTCAATGTTCCCGTCCGGCATCCATCTCGCCAAATCGCCTGTGCGGTACATCCGTTCATAGCCTGCTTCCCCGCCTGCAAACGGGTCTTTCACAAATTTCTCGGCCATCAGCTCTGGACGGTTCAGATAGCCTCGGGCTACGCCGACACCGCCGATGCACAGTTCTCCTGCAACCCCGATCGGCTGCAATTGCTCCGTACCTTCCTTCACGATGTACAGACGAATGTTTTGAATCGGTTTCCCGATTGGAATGACCGAATAGGTTTCATTAGGCTCGCAATCGAAGTACGATACGTCCACCGTCGCTTCGGTTGGTCCGTAGAGATTGACCAGCTTCGCTCCAGCCAGGCTCGACACCAGCCGCTGGAATCGCGCCACATGCTGTGGCGGCAACGCTTCGCCGCTGGCAAAGACATGGCGCAGCGTGCCCAGCTTCGCTTGCATCACTTCCTGTGGCTGCTGCTCCACATATTCTAGGAACGCATGCAGCATGGCGGGAACAAAGTGCATTGTGCTCACGCCATCGCGGGCAATCGTGTCGACGATGTCTTCCGGGTTCTTTTCCCCGCCCACGGGCAGCAAGCTCACCTTCGAGCCGACCAGCGACCACCAGAACAGCTCCCACACCGACACGTCGAACGTGAAGGCGGTCTTTTGCAGGATCGTATCTTCTGCACTCAAGCCGTATCGATCATGCATCCACAAAATCCGGTTCAGCACGGAATGGTGCTCCACCATCACGCCCTTCGGTTTCCCGGTGGAGCCGGAGGTGTAGATGACATAGGCTACATGGTGTGGCCCAGCCAGTGGCTCCAGATTCGAATCGTCTTCGTGGTAAATGTCTTGGCCATCCTGCTCATGACGATCCAGCACCAACACCTGGCCGTCAAAACTCAGTGACGCTTGCTCCGCCAAATGCGATTGCGTCAGTACCAGCTTCGCACCCGAATCCTCCAGCATAAAGCGGATACGATCCGCCGGATATTCTGGATCGATGGGTACATAAGCTCCGCCTGACTTGAGGATCGCATAAATGCCTACGATCATGTCCAGCGAACGTTGAACCAAAATGCCCACGGGCTGATCCGGTTCAACACCTGCGGCACGCAGTGTTCGAGCCAAACGGTTCGCGCGCTCATTCAACTCCGCGTAGGTCAACGATTCCGCTCCGCACAACACTGCCACCTGATCCGGTGTTTTCGCTGCCTGCTGCTCGAACAGTGCACTTAGCGTTTGATCCTGCGGATAGGCTGCCGCCGTATCCCCCCAGACCTGAACGAGCTGTGCCTGTTCTTCCGGTGTTACCAATTCCAGCTCATTCACTCGGATATTCGGATTGTCCACAATTTGTCCGATGACATGGTCGATATGGCCCCGGATACGCTGCATGGCAGACCGGCTATACACGAGCGCATTGTATTCAAGCAGGATAGAGATATCCTCATCAGGCACGACAATCAGGTTAAAATCGTAGTTGGTTTGCTCGGCAAGTGCCACATTGGCAATCGAGAAGCCTGTTTGTGCCTTTGTCTCGCCGGAACCGCCCATCTGCTTCATCTGTTGCCCGATCGGGTAGTTTTCAAAGACCATGATGTGATGAATCAGGTCTTGTTTTTGTTCAGTTAGTGCCTGGATATCGTATAGCGGGAACGTATCATAGACACTGGAGGCCAAAGACTGTTCCTGGGTGCGCTGCAATACTTCAGCAAATGTAGCATCCGGTGCACTGCAAATGCGTACTGGAATCGTGTTGATAAACAATCCGATCATGTTCTCCACGCCTGGAAGGTCTGCCGGACGACCGGATACCACACCACCAAACACAACATCCTGATTATTATTGTATTGCTGTAAAATAACACCCCACACACTTTGCAGCAATGTGTTAATCGTGACATGTTGTTGCTTGGCCATTTGGTTTAATGCCGCAGTCCGTTCTTTACCCAACCTAAAGGGCAGCTTTTCCGAAACATAGCCGGCATTTGAACTTTCATCGCTTCCGTCTGATTCTTCATCCCGTGCGACGACAGAAGCTTGTGCGTTCTCACCAGGCAACAAGGTTTGCTGCTCAAAACCTGCCAAATAGTCACTCCAATAACGGGTTGCTTCCTGCGCATCCTGTTGTTCCAGCCATTCGATATAATCACTATACGGCTTGACAGGTGCGAGCTCTGGCTGTTTGTGCTCCAGCAAGGAAACATATGCCCCAAACACTTCGTCCGTCATCAGGGACAGGCACCAGCCGTCCATCACAATATGATGGAAGCTCCATACAAAACGGTAGGAGCGATCACCCGTGCGGAAGACGGCTACGCGCATGAGCGCATCCTTGCTTAGATCAAAGCCTCGAGCTTTATCCTGGGCCACAAATTCAGCTACAGCGTGTTCGCGCCCTCTGACATCCTCATAACGGAAGCTCGGATTTTTATGACGATAGACAATCTGCAACGGTTGACCATACCAGCCGCTGTAGAAATTCGTCCGTAATATAGCATGCCGGCTAACCAGCAGCTTCAGACTTTCCTCGAATAGGGATGGTTCAAAGTGGCCCTCTAGATCAAAGGTTGCCTGCTCAAAATACACGCCTGTTTCTGCATTCATCAAACTATGGAACAGCATCCCCTTTTGCATAGGGGTCAACGGGTACACATTTTCCAATTCCCCAACCGTCTTGGTCTGCTCCTTAATCGTATCTAATTGCTCCATTGTCAGACCTTTAAACAGCACATCACTTGGAGTCAATTCGGTCCGCTCCCGTGTGACACAATGCTCGATCATTTCAAGCAAATTGGATTTCAGCAGATTGGCTAGCATGTGGACGGTGTCCTTACGGAAGGCTTTGCCGTTATACCGAATGTCGAGTTCCAGAATGCCGTTCGTTACGATCCCGCTCACATCGAGCGCATATTTCATCTTCGTCCGGTCACTAGCGATCGATCCAATTGAGTAAGGAGACCTATTCATACCGCTGTTTTGTAAGTCCTGATCCAGCTGTCCGAGATAGTTAAAGCTTACTTGTGGCTCGGCAAAAGCTTGATATTGACCTAGGCTCAGCACACCTGCTTGCTGACCAACCGCTTGACCGGTTTCACTCAAATATCTCCAAATTCCGTAGCCCATTCCTTTATTCGGAATAAGGCGCAGGCTCTCTTTGACCTGTTTGATGCGTTCCGACCAAGCGTGATTGCGACCGATGTCCAGCAATACCGGATATGGACTCGTAAACCAGCCTACCGTACGAGAAATGTCCGTATCCGGCAAAATGTTCTCACGCCCGTGTCCCTCTAAACTAATCAGGCTGCGTTCATGACCCGTCCACGTGTACAGCATCATGCCCAGTGCCGTCAGAAGCAGATCGTTCACTTCCGTGTTATATGCGCGGTGTGCTTGCTTCAATAATTTTGATGTCTCTTCCTCCGTAAGCTGGACGACCACTGCATCGGTGTCAGCCAAGGTAAAGGGCTCAGCCTGCGCTTGATCCTCAGGCAAACGTACTTGGTCAGACAAAGCCGCTGCGTTCCATTGCTCCCAGTAGGCGTGTTCACTTTCCATGGCTGTGCTATTCGCATAGGTGGAAAGTTTTTGTGACCAGGAACGGAATGAATCCGTTTTGTCCGGCAGCTGAAGCACTTCCTGATGAACAGCCTGTTCATAGGCAGTAGCCAAATCCTCAAACAAAATGCGCCAGGATACCCCATCCACCACCAAATGGTGAATCGCCATCAGGAGATGGTCCCCATCTGCACAGTGGAACAAACCCACCTTTAACAGCGGTCCTTCTTGCAGCTGGATACTGCTTTGAATTTCATTGGCTTTCGCCTCAATTGCCGCGCTGAGTATGGCTTTATCCGTCAAATCCCTAAAGTCCAGCACGTCCAGATGATACAACTCGCCTTCCTGTATTCCGCGGTTCCATGCTTTATAGCCTTGCTCGGTTTTGCTGAACACCATCCGCAGAGCATCATGGTGCTCTGCTAGTTTGCCAAGTGCCTGACGCAGAGCAGCTTCGTCAAAGCCCTGCTCCCGGTGCAGCATAACGGCCTGATTAAAGTGATGCGCATCCACTTGGGCTTGCGCAAAGAACCCATGCTGGATCGGAAGCAACGCCGTTTCTCCGCTCACTTCTCCCTGATCTGCCATACGACTGACCTCGTGCATATGCGGTGCCAGGGTTGCGACGATGGGATAGCGGAACAAATCCTTCATGTCCAGCTTGTAGCCTGCCTGGAACGCACGGGACACGATTTGAATCGCCTTGATCGAATCGCCGCCCAGGTCAAAGAAATTGTCTAAAATACCAACGATTGGCACGCCCAGGACGGACTGCCATATCGCTACGAGTGTTCGTTCTGTTACAGTGCGTGGCGCTGCATAATCCGCTCCGCTTTGCAAACCGCCTTCTGGTGCTGGCAGGGACTTGCGGTCGATTTTACCATTCGGTGTCAGCGGCATCTGCTCCAACCAGATGAAATACGACGGCATCATATAGCTTGGCAGCTCTTGTCCCAGCTCCTGTCTCAGCTCACCCGCTCCCAGCTCTTGACTCGCCACGTAGTACGCCACGAGCTGTGTTTGGCCCGTTTCGTCCGTACGTGCCATGATGACCGCTTCTTGTACCGACTCCACCTGCAGCAGCTGCGATTCGATCTCGCCCAGTTCGATCCGGTAACCTCTGATTTTCACCTGATGGTCCATCCGACCCAAATATTCAATGTTGCCGTCCGGCATCCATCTTGCCAAATCGCCTGTACGATACATCCGCTCATGGTCTGACTTGTCATCAGCAAACGGATTTTTCACAAATTTCTCGGCCGTCAGTTCTTCACGTTTCCAATACCCACGGGCCAATCCTTCCCCTGCAATACATAACTCACCCGGTACGCCGACGGGCTGCAATTCCCCATTCGTATTCATGATATAGATTTGGGTATTCGCAATAGGAC
>NZ_JAXCHD010000027.1:0-14281 GCF_037027525.1 Paenibacillus sp. 203 | reverse complement strand
AATACATTAATTACTACAATCACAAGCGCATCAAGTCAAAATTAAAAGGTATGAGCCCGGTACAATACCGAGCTCATGCCCAACTGGTTGCATAAAAATAGTTGTCTAACTTTAAGGGGTCACTTCACAACAGAGCTTATCTGTACTGGCTGCTTTTTTATATGGCCTACCTATTCGGAATCTTCTTCCACTATTGCATTTTTCGTAACGGACGTATTGTACACCGTTTTGAGCCAGTTTTCACTCGACCAGTTCAGCTTACCTGCACCTGCTCCATCCTTGGCCTGCAATTGAGCAACCAGATTGGCAGGATCTTCGGCTGTATAGCTGTATGGCAACGTTGTGAACCCATTCCAAGAAAAGTCCTTGGTCTTGGCAGGATAAGGGGCTAACGGGCTATTCGCAGCGTCACTGCCTCCTCTGAATACGGCACCGTTGTCCGAAAAGATAACGTCTTCGGCTTTGATTTTACCTGTGTAATCCGCTTTGTTAGGATCTTTTTGATTATTACGCACTGGAGAGAACACATCAATCAAATAAGACTTTTCTAGCAACACCGCGCCGTTTTCTGTTGAAATTGCACCATTACCCACGACATCAAAATGGTATCCTTTTGCAGCAATTGCTTTAGCCATATCAGAAGTAATTCTTTTTTTTGCTCTGGCCAATCCGGCATCGTCCATAACGATGTTATATGCATGAGCATTACCACCACGCAGACGAGGCATGCGATCCTGAATATCCAGATAGTAATTATGATGCAGCGTCACCTCCAGGTCTGCATTGTCGGAAGCCATTTCCGTAGCACCGATTAGATGAGCCTTCTTTTGTCCTGCTGCAATATCAATGATATCTTCTTTACTCATGCCTACTGCACTGCTTCTCAGATACGCGTACATAGGATAGGAAGACTTGTCTGCTTCCATCGCGTTGACTTGTTGGGTTACCCAGCTGTTGGAGCTGCGGTCATCTCCTTTGAACAAAGACCAGGAAATCGTAACTCCGTTACTACCTTTTTTCACATCTACCAAACCATCATAGGCTTTGTTAAATGTACAGTGGTCGATCCATATCTTGGAACTTGTACCTTCGATGGTAACATAATCCCAGTCATTCTTATCATAGTTCCCTTTGGTTGCTTCATCCCACTCCCAAAGCTCATCAAATTCGAGGTTACGGAAAATCAAATTAGAGCTTCTTTTGATGACAAATCCAGCATGTTTGATTTTCGCACCATTGGCAGAGAAAATCGTAACCCCATTCATATTTTCGATATAGACTTTGCTCACACCTGTCTTTTTCAGAACAGGATGCGTCTGTACAGGATTGTTGGCACTAAAAGGCATTACTTTGGCAGCACTAGGAATTTCATTCCAACCGAGATCAAGATCGTTCATAATCTCAATCACTTTGACTTTGCTGCCTTTCTTCAGTGCTTCGTTGAGATCTACAGCATTGTATACCTTTTTGTAGTTGGCATCTGTATCCGCAATGTTGCCACCACCTGTATTACCATACGAAAAGCCAGTCAAATTATAGTTATTTTTGGAGGTTACATCAGGGTCCACCCCAGGAGTCGGTTGTTCTGTACCTGGTGTCGGATTCACAGGCGGTGTTCCTGGATCTACCTCAGAAGAAGCACCGGATACCATCACATTATCGAATTGGGCAGCTGCTTTGGAGGTTACCAAGCCAATGGCTCCAGCAGTGAGGCTGGTGTCTGTTGCGGACAGTTCCAGTTGATCATTGACATACATTTTGATTTCCGAACCGGATAGTTCCAGCTTGACTCTGTACCATGTATTCGTGTCCAGTTTGTATTTTTTATTCGTAGCCAGTGTCTTCATAGAGCCTTTGACTTTTTTTCGAATCTCAAGAGCTCCGTCTTTCTTGTTATACAACGATGCTGCATAGAAGTTGTTGGAATCTGTGTATCTACCTGCAACGTAGACTCGATTGGAGCCATTAAAATCATTTACATATACATCTGCTTGCACGCTATAGTTCGTCCATGAGGCGTTACCTTTGACGGAATGGCTTTCGCTTCGAGTAGATTGTTGGTATGTAGATCCATTCCCATCCTTGACCACAGACCAGTTCCCCGATCCTGCGGTCCAGCCTTGAGCTTCCCCTTGTTCAAAATCATCACTTATCTGTAAATTCCCATCCGCATGTGCATGACCCAGCAACGGTAATGATAAAGACAGTACCAACGTACTGCTTAACATTACACTTGCACATTTTTTTAAAAAACTCGACTTCATATAACAGTCTCCTTCTCGATTAGATTCATGAATACTAAAGCAAAGGTTGCACCGTTTATCGGACATGACATGCCCACCGGTATATAACGTACTGATGAAGGGAATAATATTCCAACACCAATGAGGGCCCTAAGCGCTATACTCCAATAATTATAGACACTTAAATAAATATTAAAATATGTCTAATTACTTATCTTTTGTCTTAATTTCTCTATTAATTTTTCATCCTTTTTCGTGAACACACCAAATGATGTTTCATAAAATCACAAAAAACGATATTTTTTTATTTTTGAATAAGACATACGGTTGTCATATTGGGAATGGTACATATAAAGGGGTGAATATCATCCATATCATGTAAAGGAGCGATGAGATGTCCAGTTACGAATACGCCTCCAAACCAGAGTTAAAGGAAGCCATTCATGTCTCCTACTTACGATTTGACGGTGAGTTCCAGGAGATCGACGAAAGCCAAAAGGATATTCGTATCCCCGAAGTAGATAAAACACCTGCTGAAATGATCGCCTACCAGCTCGGATGGCTTCATCTTGTCATGACATGGGACAGGGACGAACGGGAAGGAAAAACCGTGATCATGCCCGCCCCCAATTATAAGTGGAATAGACTAGGCGAACTATATCAATCATTTTACAAGACCTACTCCCACCAATCTTTACGTGAATTACGCGATATGTTCAAGTTGGCTGAGCAAAAGTGGCTGGATTGGATCGACACACTTAGTCATGAAGAGCTCTTCACTCAGGGCGTTCACGACTGGACAGGGACTAATCCGAAATGGCCTATGGCAAGATGGATTCATATCAACTCGGTGGCACCGTTTAAAACATTCAGAGCCAAGATACGGAAATGGAAGAAATACAAAGTCCAACAGTGATGAAAAAAAGTGTGCATTGTGCTACAATACTTGAGTTGTATCGGGATACATTTAGGGAAGGGTAAGTGAAACGCCATGCTTATTATTGGTATTGCCGGCGGTACAGGTTCCGGTAAATCGACGGTAGCACGCGCCGTCGTTGAGCGTCTGGGATCTAATAAAGTGACTTTCATATCTCAGGATAACTATTATAAAGACCATTCACATCTGAGCTATGATGAACGTGCTTTGGTCAATTATGATCATCCGTTTGCCTTTGACAACGAATTGCTTATTGAGCATCTCCACTGTCTGAAAAAAGGACAAGCGACACAAGCGCCAGTGTATGACTTTACAGTTCATGCCCGCTCCACGGACGAGACGGTAGAGCTTCTGCCAAATCATATCGTTATGTTGGAAGGTCTGCACGTATTGTCAGACGAAAAACTCCGCAGCCTGCTTGACATCAAAGTATTTGTGGATACTGACCCTGATGTGCGCATTCTCCGTCGGGTTCTTCGCGATATTGAGGAACGCGGCCGCACCATCCATTCGATCCACGATCACTATTTGACTACGGTTAAGCCGATGCATGAGGCATTTATTGAGCCTTCCAAGAAATACGCTGACCTGATCCTTCCTGAGGGAGGACACAATGAGGTTGGTATTCAACTGCTGTCTATTTTGACTGAAAAATATTTGGCGGGAGATCGAACATGGGGTACTGTATAAGGTAATCCCGGTTGTTTAGGCTGTCGAGATTTTCTCGGCTGCCTTTTTTGTTGTTTTATATGCCATTTGGACTAAATTTTTTTTGGAATCCCCGCGTGGTTTATGTTAGCATGTAAAGATTAAATGCTTTAGATTTAAGCTAAGTTGGAAGCGTTGTCAAATATGTGCCTCAGATGATATGACGTCCACGTGATGGAGGTCTTTTTTGAATCAGGATTTTTGCAAAATCCTCGAATAGGTATAATTACGGAGAGTGCTGCCATGAATGAACTATGCAACATTTTGATTGTGGATGATGAGATATTAGTACGGCAAGGGATTAAACACCATTTATCGTGGGAACAGTATGGATTTCGAATTGTTGGTGAAGCTTCTAACGGTAAAGAAGCATTGGAGCTAATTGAAACCTTGCGCCCTCATATAGTCATTACAGATATCGTAATGCCGATCATGGATGGCGAGGAGCTGACGCGCATAGTCAGACAGAACTATCCAGATATCGAAGTCATTGTACTTAGCAGTTACGGCGAGTTTAATTACGTGCGATCCACCTTTCAGCAAGGGGTTGCTGACTATATTTTAAAACCCAAGCTAGACACCGATGAGCTGCTCCATGTGCTCCAGAGAACCGCTCGCAAAATTCCATCCATTCAATATCAAGCAGATGCCGGGAATAGTCAAATTACGATAGATCATGTGATCGAAAAGCTGATCTCCGGGTATAGCATGGACTATGACGCTGAGCTGCTGAAGCAAGCATTTCCTTATGCCCGTTTTGCGCTCATAGGTATAGAACAGTTGGCACAGCAGGATAAAGGGCGCTCCATCTCTGCCTCGGACCTATTTTCCAAGCTTACGGATCAAGTATCCTCTGCCTGTGAGTACATCGTACTGCGACAACTGCCATCTGATGTCTATGCGGCTGTGTTTTTAGCCAATCTTGATCCACGGGAAGTAGACGCCTGGATGGCTGCGGTTAGGGAAGTTGCTCAGGAGACGAAGCAGTTCGATCCACAGACAGGCTGGGCAGTTAGCCATTTATTTGATGACTTCAATCAGATTAGTGACGTCTATCAGGATGAACTGCCAAAACTGCTGAGTTACCGCTTTTATTTCCCAGGAACAGCGCTGCTAATAGAAGACGAACTTCCTCAACCTGTACAAGTGAACAGCTCGTTCAACTTAAAACAATTTACAGAAGAGATGAAGCGTGAGCATTTTGATACAGCTTTTCAGGATTTGAGATCCTATGTAGCCGCCATGTCCGGTAACTATACCTCTACCGCTTTTGAATTCAAATCGCTTCTCGGAAATATCGTGTTCAACATTACGATTTTGCTCGGGAATCAGGGGTATGATATGAAGGAGCTGGATGCGGCGAAATATTCCTATTTCAAAACAATTAATGATGCCCCTCATGTACATGAAGCCGTGCGCCTTCTGGAGACTTTTCTGGAGGAAGCGAACAGACAGATCATGGCTAAAACACAGCAAGGAAGTAGCGCAAGCATGAAAAAACTGCTGGAGTATATTGAGGAGCATCATGCTGAAACACTCAATTTGACGACACTTGGGCAATATTTTCACTTTAACCCTTCCTACTTGTCCAGTTATTTTACGGCACACCATACAGAAGGTTTTAGCGAGTATCTCAACAAAATTCGGGTTGAAAAAGCAGCGGAGTTACTACGGTCGGGGACGATGTCCATTTCGGATATTAGCAGCACGGTAGGCTATTCGGACCCCAGCTATTTTACCAAAGTGTTCAAAAAAGTGAAGGGTTACTCGCCCAGTCAGTACCGCCGGGAGCATCTCTATTAGGGAGTAAGCCACATCTGCCAGTAGAAAAGAGATTGAATATGAAAAGATATATCCATAAGATCAAATATCAAGGTCTGTTCTTCAAAATCTTTATTGTTATGGTGGTCAGCATCACTGCGGTGTCCTTGCTGACCTCTTTGGTGACGATTCGGATGTCTGAACGACTTTTTGCTGAAACATTCAGTATTACAAATGCCAAGGTACTCAGCCAGATTCAATCCAGCTTTGAATCCTTCAATGATTCTATCGTGAATGCTGTAACCCATGCTTCGGAAAATGGAACGGTCAAGAACTATCTGACTGGCGGTCAATCTGACTCGATTAACTCGGCGAGGATTTACTTCGGAATGGCACAGCAAATGAAGCAAATTAAATCGAACGTGGATGCCTATGATGTCGGTGTCGCTGTAACAGGTCTGAACGGCCGGAGCTTTTACTCCGACTCGTCCTATTGGCCTGTAACTGCGGAAGAGCTTAAGAGCAGTGCTATTACAGCCCGAAGTGTAGCACGACCGGCACAGCTTATGTATCAATTGGATACTGAATTGTTGCAGCAACAAATGAATAGTACCCCGCAAAAGCCAACACCCTATATCATCGCCTCCAAACCATTTATGGAGCGGACCAGCGGCACCCTGTATGGCATGATCTACATCGCTATCCGAGAGCCTGAATTTCGCCGTTTCTATAACAATTTCACGAGCAACGGCAATGATGTGCTTATTTTGGACAAGTCGGGACTGATTGTATCGAGCAACCGCCAGGAC
This sequence comes from Paenibacillus sp. 203, assembly GCF_037027525.1. Taxonomy (NCBI): domain Bacteria; kingdom Bacillati; phylum Bacillota; class Bacilli; order Caryophanales; family Paenibacillaceae; genus Paenibacillus; species Paenibacillus sp. 203. The sequence continues at coordinate 7,823 of NZ_JAXCHD010000027.1, read as the reverse complement.
CTGATCGGACAACGCTCCAGTGAACTGCTAGGCTATGCCACAAAAATCAACGAACAGGGACTTAACTACATTAATGCGGATGTGATGAGTAAGGAGAGTATCCTCCTTTCCAACTATATCCCTTCATTTGATTTTTATCTGGTGAACATGATTGACAGACAAGCCGCCATTGGGCAAATTATTGACGTTAAATCCGTTGTATGGATCTGCATTGCCATCGTACTGATTGCTTTGGTGATCGTTTTTCTGATATCCCGTCGACTGATTCGTTCGCTGACTCGACTGGTGAAGCAAATGTCGACCATACGCGAGAAAAATTTTGATAATTATATCCCGGTAACGGGCAGCTATGAGGTTAGACAATTAAGTCATGCTTACAACTACATGCTGGATGAACTAAATGACTATATCCGTAAGCTTTTAGAGACGCAAAAGGGTCAACGGAACGCAGAGCTTGCTGCACTACAACGGCAGATCAATCCGCATTTTCTGTACAATACACTGGCTTCAATCAAAATGCTGGTGCTCAAAGGAAACAAGGAAACAGCCGCCGAGACGATCAATGCACTCATTTCCTTACTGCAAAATACAATCAGCAATGTGAGTGAAACAATCACCATCGAGCAGGAAATGGCCAACATGCAAAATTATGTGTTCATTAACCATGTACGCTACGGGCAGCGGGTACAAGTGAATTATTTTGTATCACCCGATTGTCTGGAGTACCATGTGCCCAAGCTCATCATTCAGCCTTTTATCGAAAACTCATTTTTCCATGCGTTTAATGAAAAGAATGTAGGCCACATCTATATATTGGTGTCCAAAACGGAGGATACATTGATCTGTGAGGTGGTCGATGATGGAGATGGTATGGAATTGGACGGGCATACGGCGCAGGACGGACTGCCGAATCCCAAGAGCAAGCGCCAACTGTTCACAGGCATCGGCATCCAGAATGTGCACAACCGCATTACCCTTTTATATGGAGAAGAATACGGCGTGACCATCTCCAGTAAAAAAGGCGAGGGCACCAAAGTCAGAATGACCCTGCCATTGATCGTAAAACCCGCCCCTCCTACCCCATAAAAAATATAGGCTGAACTAAACAAAGAAGGTGGAACAAGAACGGAGTGGGCGGAATGGTGCTGTACAAGCAACAGCGATGGGAAGCACCATCCGGCCGCGCAGTGGCGCTTCGTGAACAACTTTAGTTCAACCTAAAAAAAGTACCTAAACCAAAACAAAATACAAATGTAAGCGGTGCCTTTTTTGATAAATCATAATAATAACACCAATCCGTATAAAGATATTCCTAACGCCGACAAAGTATGGATGGTACACTAGATTTATAAATAAGGTAACCGCTTTCATTTAAGAGATTTAGAACTAGCAAGCAACATATAAAAAAAGAGTAGGGGTTGAACAAAATGAAAAAAATGACTTTCCTTCTGCTGATTGCAAGCTTGATCTTGCTATCCGCGTGCTCCAGCAATTCCGAGAAAGCAGCTACTACCACAGATTCAGGCAAAAAAGAAATCACCGTCTGGGCTTGGGACCCGAACTTTAATATCGCAGCTCTGAAGCTGGCAAAAGATCGATACGTTGCCAAACATCCAGATGTAACCGTAAACATTGTTGAATATGCTCAAAACGATATCGTACAAAAAATGAATGCCGGTCTTAACTCTGGTTCTACCAAAGGACTGCCGAACGTGGTTCTGATTGAGGATTATCGGGCACAGAACTTCCTGCAAGCCTATCCCGATTCTTTCCATGATATGAGCAGCACGATCAAAGCATCCGACTTCGCTGATTATAAAATCGGACCGACTAGCTACAACGGCAAGCAATACGGTGTTCCATTCGACTCCGGTGTTATGGGATTGTATGTAAGAACGGATTATTTGGAACAAGCCGGCTACAAAGTAGCAGACCTGACCAATATTGATTGGGACAAATTTATTGAAATTGGTAAAGCCGTAAAACAAAAAACAGGCAAAGAAATGCTGACTCAAGATCCGAATGACCTCGGTCTGATCCGTGGTATGATCCAAGCCGCAGGTTCATGGTACCTGAAAGAAGACGGTAAAACACCAAACCTGGCTGGTAATCCAGCTCTGAAAGAAGCGCTCTTGACGTACAAATCCTTGTTCGACGCTAACATTGTTAAAATGAATGCCGACTGGAGTCAGTTCCTGGCCGCATTCAACAGCGGTGCAGTTGCTTCCGTACCTACAGGTAACTGGATTACACCTTCGATCAAAGCAGAAGCTTCGCAATCGGGTAAATGGGCCGTTGTTCCTTTCCCTAAGCTGAAAAATATACCTGAATCCGTGAATGCTTCCAGCCTCGGTGGCAGCTCCTGGTATGTTCTTAACTCGGACGGTCAAGATACCGCTGCTGATTTCCTGAAAGAGACATTCGGAACAGATCCAGAGCTGTATCAAGATATGCTGAGCAAAATTGGAATTGTTGGTTCATTGAACGCAGCTTCCAGTGGTAAAGCTTATGACGTAGAAGATCCGTACTTCGGTGGGGACAAAGTATACAAGAAATTTGCAGAATGGACTAAACAAGTTCCAAAAGTCAATTATGGCCTGCACACGTATGCCATTGAGGATATCATGACCGTTGAAATTCAAAACTATCTGAACGGAAAAGATGTAGACGCAGTTCTGAAAGATGCTCAAGGACAGGCGGAAGCACAGCTTAAATAAGACAGTCCATCTAGCCAAGGCTAAACAATAAAACGATAAGCACTTAAAACCTTGGGCTTGCGAGTTCAAGGTTTTATTGCTGCACAGGGAGTTGACATGGTATGAAGACAGCCGCGCCCAAAATAACTACAACACGTCTCAAAGCAGGTATGACAGGATGGTTGTTCATATCCATCGCAGTGATCATGATTGCCGCTTTTTATTTCTATCCGATGATTCAGGCGCTTATCTTGTCCTTTAAGACAGGTACAGGGTCTAATCTGAGCTTTAATGGCATTGATAACTACAAGCGATTGTTCACCGATAAAATGTTTATAACCGCCGTGAAGAATACGTTTATCTATTTGATTTTCCAAGTACCTTTGATGGTCATTCTGGCTCTGTTCATTTCGGTATTGTTGAATGATAAAAACCTGAAATTCAAGGGCTTTTTCCGCACAGCTATCTTCTTGCCGTGTATCACATCCCTTGTAGCATACTCGGTTGTCTTCAAGTACCTGTTCTCGTCCGACGGTCTGGTAAACTCCTTATTGCTGAATCTGCACGTGATTGGCACGCCCATCCAATGGATTACAGATCCTTTCTGGGCCAAGGTTACGATTATTATCGCGATCACATGGCGCTGGACTGGTTATAATATGATCTTTTACCTGTCCGGTCTTCAGAACATTGACAGTTCCATCTACGAAGCGGCCCGTATTGACGGAGCTTCCCCGATCCGACAGTTTTTCAGCATTACGGTTCCACTGCTTAAGCCGATTATCCTGTTCACTTCGATTACATCGACGATTGGTACACTCCAGCTCTTCGATGAAATTATGAATATTACCAAGGGTGGACCAGGGAACGCGACATCTTCAATTTCGCAATATATTTACAATCTATCCTTCAAGTATTCATCCGACTTTGGTTATGCGGCGACCGTATCTTATTCCATCGTCATTATGATCATTATCTTGTCGATTATCCAGTTCAAAGTGGCAGGTGAGAAAAAATGATGAAAACAAAAAGAGCATTTACGTACGCCTTTCTGATCCTTGTGTCGTTCGTTTCGATTTTTCCGTTCCTGTGGATGCTATCCAGCGCCACGAACCTGTCGGTCGATGTGACTAAAGGCAAGCTGCTGCCTGGCTCCCATCTGATGGATAACATGCACAATCTGCTTGAAAAAGTAGACATCGTTACCGCACTAAGTAACTCTGCAAAAGTCTCTATCTCAACTACGCTGCTGGCTATGCTAATCGCATCACTGGCCGGTTATGGCTTTGAAATTTACAGAAGTAAAGCGAAAGACGTTGTCTTCAATATCCTGCTGATGTCTATGATGATTCCGTTTGCGGCGATCATGATCCCGCTCTACCGGATGTTCGGCAGCATTTCTAATGTCATACCGTGGATCGGTATTGATACACTCTCTTCTGTCGTCATTCCGACCGTAACTACGGCGTTCCTGATCTTCTTTTTCCGTCAAAGCACCAAGATGTTTCCAAAGGATCTACTGGAAGCAGGTCGTATGGATGGATTATCCGAGCTGGGTCTGTTCTTCCGGGTGTATATGCCTACGATGAAAACAACCTATGCCGCTGCCGCGATCATCACATTCATGTCCAGCTGGAACAACTACCTCTGGCCTCTGATTGTGCTGCAAACGCCGGAGAATCAAACGATTCCGCTGTTGATCTCGAACCTCGGCTCCAGCTATGCACCGGATTACGGTGTCATCATGATCGCCATTGTCCTGTCCACACTGCCGACTGCACTGGTATTCTTCCTGATGCAGAAACACTTTGTAGCGGGCATGGTGGGTTCGGTTAAATAACAAACTTCTGTGTACGATCTTCATTTCATTTTAAAAATAAGGAGTGTTCGCCTTGACCATCCATACCCCTAGTCTGGACTGGCTGACCGACGTAACCAAATTTGCTGTACATCGGCTGCCCGCCTATTCCGATCACAAATATTACGCTACGCTTCAGGAAGCGGAGCAGCAAGCTGATATGGCTTGGCGTCATAGCCTGAATGGGAGCTGGAAGTTTAACTATGCAACAAATCCAGCCAGCCGTCCGGTAGAGTTCTATACCCCAGGCTTTGAGTACGGCGGCTGGAGCGATATTCAGGTACCGGGTCACATTCAGACGCAAGGCTTTGGCCAAATGCAGTACGTGAATACGATGTATCCGTGGGACGGACATTCGGACGTTCGCCCACCCCATATTCCGGAGGATCACAACCCGGTCGGAAGCTATATCAAAAGCTTTGTTTTGCCGGAAAATATGGCTTCCGACGCGCAACCTGTGTTCATTTCTTTCCAAGGCGTTGAGTCGGCTTTCTATGTATGGTTGAACGGACAATTTGTCGGTTACAGCGAGGACAGCTTTACACCGTCTGATTTTGAACTGACACCATTCCTGCAAGCAGGCGAAAACAAGCTGGCAGTAGAGGTATATCAAAGAAGTACGGGAGCGTGGCTAGAGGATCAAGACTTTTGGCGTTTTTCCGGTATTTTCAGAGATGTGTACCTCTATACCATCCCTACGCTTCACGTACGTGACCTGCATGCCAAGGCAGATCTGGATGCTCCCTACACGCAGGGCCTTCTGGAACTGAAATTGACCTTGGAAAAGCCGACAACGGCCTATGCAACTGTCGATGTGAAAGATGCTACCGGTCATGTTGTAGCTTCTTTGAAAGCTGACTTTACGGATGGCACGGCTTCACTGTCAGCAACCTTGGAGCAAGTGCAGCGGTGGAGCGCGGAAAAACCCTATTTGTACACGTTGTTTATTCAAATTTATGATGCCAGTGGATCGCTCGTGGAAGTCATTCCACAAAAAATCGGCTTCCGTAAATTTGAGCTGATCAACAAGGTCATGCATTTGAACGGCAAACGTATCGTCTTTAAAGGTGTGAACCGCCATGAATTCAACGCTCGCACCGGACGTGCGATTTCCCGTGAAGATATGCTGTGGGATATTCGGACGCTCAAGCAGAATAATATGAACGCTGTCCGCACCTCTCATTATCCAAATCAGACGCTGTGGTATGAGCTATGCGATGAGTACGGAGTCTATGTAATTGATGAAATGAACTTGGAAACACACGGTTCCTGGCAAAAACTCGGTGCCGTCGAGCCATCGTGGAATATTCCTGCCAATCTGCCTGAGTGGCAAGATATCGTCATGGATCGCGCCATTTCCATGCTGGAACGGGACAAAAACCACGCGTCCATTCTGATCTGGTCTTGCGGAAATGAGTCGTATGCAGGCGAAGTGCTGCGCAATGTCGCTAACTATTTCCGGTCCACCGACCCGAGCCGTCTGGTACACTACGAAGGCGTGTTTCACAATCGTACGTACGATGATACCAGCGATATGGAGAGCCGGATGTACGCCAAGCCCGCTGATATCGAGCAATACTTGAATGACAATCCACAAAAGCCGTATATCAGCTGCGAATACATGCATGCGATGGGTAATTCCGTAGGCGGCATGCACAAGTATACAGAGCTGGAGAACAAATACGAGCTATATCAGGGCGGTTTTATTTGGGATTATATTGATCAGGCTGTTATGAAAAAAGATCGATACGGACGCGAGTACCTCGCGATCGGCGGCGACTTTGACGACCGTGCTACAGACTATGGCTTCTGTACGGACGGAATTGTCTATGCAGATCGGAAGGTTTCACCGAAGATGCAGGAGGTCAAATTCCTGTATCAAAATCTGAAACTCATCCTGGATACCAAAGGTGTGACCATTCGCAACGAAAACCTGTTCGAGGGAACAGGCGACTATGAGCTAGTATATAGCCTGCTGCATGAAGGCCAAGAAATCGCACGTAATGCCATTCATGTAGATGTAGCGGCTCAGAACGAAGCCTATATTCCACTGACATTCCCTAATACGGATGGAAAGCCTGGTGAGTACGTTATTCACACCGCTCTGGTTTTGAAGGAAGCGACGCTCTGGGCTGAGGCTGGACACGAAGTGGCCTTCGGACAGCATATTTTCATCGTGGAAGATCCAAATCCACTGAAGATCCCTACGGTCGGTGCCTTACGAGTGGTGCATGGCGATGTAAATATTGGCGTTCACGGTGCAGATTTCAGCATGATGTTCTCCAAAGGAGCAGGCAGCCTGACTTCACTTCGCTACGCCGGACGTGAGATGATCGCTACGCCTCCTGCTCCATTGTTCTGGCGGGCGACCACAGACAATGATCGTGGAACCGCACTGGGCTTTGAAGCCGGTGGCTGGTTCGCTGCAAGTCTGACACGTAAATGCGTGGGCATCGAGGTCACGGAAGAGCAGACAGACCGTGTAACCGTTACATTCCGCTACACGCTGAGCATCCATGCCAACGTACAGGTAACGGTAGCCTACACCGTCTTCGCCGACGGTAGCCTAAACGTAAAATCCACCTATGAAGGTGTATCAGGACTGCCTAACCTACCGATCTTTGCCCTTTCGTTCAAGGTTCCGGCGAACTATCGCCATCTGGACTGGTACGCGATGGGACCGGAAGAGAATTACATCGACCGTGCCTTTGGCGCAAGACTAGGCGTATTCCGCAACGAAGCTGCGGATAACGTGTCCGGGTATGTTGTACCGCAGGAATCCGGCAATCGTACAGGCGTGCGCCGTGTCGATATTACCGACGATTCCCAGCGAGGCATTCGCATTACCGCACCTGCCACCGCGCCGGTGGAATGCAATATTTCGCCGTATACAGCGTTCGAGCTGGAAAGCGCCTACCATCTGTATGAGCTGCCCAACGTGTATTACACCGTTGTCACCGTAGCTGGAAAGCAAATGGGTGTAGGCGGCGATGACAGCTGGGGTGCTCCAGTACATGAGGAATATCAAATTTCAGCCGATCAAAAGCTGGAATTCGAGTTCACCGTGCAGCGGATATAAATAAGCACGCTCACTGTATAGACAAGTAGATATAACAAAAGCCCTTCCACTGCTTCCCTCATGGGGAACTGACCCCATAACGTGAGACAAATCAAAACACCTTCAAGAGAATCAAGCCATGTCGTAAGATATGGAGATAACCTTGGAGGTGTTTTTACGTTGGCAACGAGAGTTAGCTATCCAGTAGAAG
>NZ_JAXCHD010000026.1:0-14509 GCF_037027525.1 Paenibacillus sp. 203 | reverse complement strand
TGCTTGTTCGATATGCTGCCAGTAGGCTAGCTCCCGCTCCATCGTCGCACGATTCGCGTAGGCTGACAGCTGTTTGGCCCATACCTGGAAAGAATCTGTTTTATGCGGCAGTCGAATAGCTGTGCCTGTTTGACCTGCAACAGCCTGCTCATAACCGGATGCCAAATCCTCCAGCAAAATACGCCACGATACACCGTCCACAACCAAATGATGAATGACGATTAGCAAATGATCGCCCTCAGCGCAGTGGAACAGACCGAGCTTCACAAGTGGACCCTCGCTCAAATGAATGCTCGCTTGAATTTCACTCGCCTTGGCTTCTACAGCGGTGAATTCGTCTTCCACTCCGCTAAAATCTATAATGTCCAGCGTGTATAGCTCGCCTTCCTCCACACTGCGGTTCCAAGCGACATAACCCTGCTCCGCCTCACGGAATACAGTGCGCAATGCGTCATGATGCTGGACAATTCGTTCCATCGTACGGCGCAGCGCTTCTATGTCAAAGCGCCCAGCTCGATACAGCATCATCGCCTGGTTGCTGTGGTGCAGGTCAGCCGGCTGCTGCTCGAAGAACCACCGCTGAATGGGTGTCAGTTCCACCTGGCCTACGACTTCTTCCTGACTGGCCATCTTGCCATCTGTACGAAGTAAAGGACTGAGTGACGCTACCGTCGGATTGCTGAACAAATCCTTCATGTCCAGTCGATAACCTGCTTGCAGCAATCGGGAGGATACTTGCAGCGCTTTAATCGAATCGCCGCCCAGTTCAAAGAAGTTATCCTGCGTGCCTACCGTTTCGACACCCAGCACCCCGGCCCATACTGAAGCTAAAACCTGTTCTACCGTGGTACGCGGTGCCACATAGGCTGCTCCGGTATGGATGCTTCCTTCCGGTTCCGGCAAGGCCTTGCGGTCGATTTTTCCATTGTGGGTCAGTGGTAAGGTCTCCAGACGCATCAAGCGTGCAGGTACCATATGTGCTGGCAGTGCTGCTTCCAGCTCGGCCTGTACTTCCTCAATCCGCAGCTCGGCTTCTCCCGTGATGTATCCGCACAAGTACTTGTGCCCACGCTCATCCGTCCGGTCGATGACTACCGCTTGACGCACACCCGGCACCCGCTGGATCGCCGTTTCAATCTCGCCCAATTCAATCCGGTAGCCCCGGATTTTCACTTGATAGTCCATCCGGCCGATAAAGTCCACATTGCCGTCCGACATCCACCGCGCCAAGTCACCTGTGCGGTACAATCGTTCACCCGCTACGTACGGGTTTGCCACGAACTTCTCGACCGTCAGGTCCGCACGGTTCAAGTATCCCCGTGCTACCCCGGCTCCGCCGATGCACAGTTCACCCAATACGCCGATCGGCACCGGATTCAACTGGCTGTCCACAATGTAGAAGCGTGCATTCAGCCACGCCTGACCAATCGGCACATTGCCGCTGCTTGGCAGCTTCGACAGCTCTTCGTCGTAGAAGCTGGAGTCAATCGCCGCTTCCGTGACGCCGTAGCTGTTCATAATACGAACATCCGCGCCGAATCGTTCCTGCAGCACCCGATAATCCGTCACGCTGCAGCTGTCCGAGCTGGTAATCAGCAATTCCAGACTGCTCATGTCCAGCCCCTGTTCATACACATGCTGCATAAACGGTACGATCAAGGCCGGTGTCGATTCGAACACTGTAATCTGATAATCGCGAATCCAGCCGTATAGACGGCTTGGGTCAATGCGATCATCTTTCGGACAGATGACCATCGTTCCACCGTTATAAAGCGCCCGTGCGATATCCCCGACGAACACGTCGAAGGAGAAGCTCGCCAGTTGTAGCAACCGTACCGGGAACTGGTTCAGACGATAATCCCGGCGATAGGCCGCAGCCGTATTCACCAAACTGCGATGCTCAATCATGACGCCCTTCGGACGTCCCGTTGTCCCGGAGGTGTAGATCACATACGCCAGATCCTGCGGCTCATTGATAGGTTCCACATCCGTGGCATCCCCGATGTACAGCGACTCATCGTCCAGCGCCAGTACGGTGTGCAGACGCAAGTTCGCTGCGGATTCGGATGCTGCTTCGCTATCAGATGACGAATCTGATTTCAAGCTGAATCCCTCATTAAGGCTGTCTCTTTCCATCGTTTCAATGCTAACCGCCGTTTCCAGCTCGCCCTCAGACTGCCCTCCGGCCAAAGTCTGTCGGCTTTCCTCCAGCCATGCCTGCGCGCGCTCCTGCAAACCTGTTTGCGTCAGTAGCACTGTCGCGCCGCTGTCCTCCAGCATAAAGCGGATACGTTCGTACGGATAATCCGCATCTAACGGTACATATGCCCCGCCGGCTTTCCATACTGCCAATACGCCGACCAGCATGTCCACCGAGCGCTCGCTCAAAATACCAACAATGGATTCGCGCCCAATGCCTTCATTCCGCAATCTACGAGCAAGTTGGTTCCCACGCTCGTTCAGCTCACGGTATGTAAGCTGCCGCTCCTCGTATACAACTGCCACGTGATCCGGTGCAAGCTGCGCTTGTTCTTCCACATAGGCGTGGAACAACCCTTCTGATTGCTTTTCATCACTCCATGCAGATACGCCTACTGATCCAAAACCGTCGATGATTTTCGCTTTTTCCGAAGCAGTCACTAGCTCCAGCTCATCTACCAGCGCATGCGGTTTGTGAATTGCTTCTTCAATCATATGCAGCAAATGCTCGCGGATTTGCTCTACAGCTGTACGTTCCAATACTCGCGCGTTGTACTCCAAATGGACATGAATTTCATCCCCCGGCACAACCGTAATGTTGAAATCATAGTTCGTTTGCTCCGATACGGAAGCATTGGCAATCGTAAAACCATTCGTACCACGGCTACCCGTGTGCTCCATGCGCTGTTCCACTGGGTAGTTTTCAAACACCATAATATGGTTCACCAGGTCCTGTTTTTGCTCTGTCAGGGCCTGAATTTCATATAACGGATAGGTTTCATAGGCACGGGAAGCCAGTGCCTGCTCCTGTATCTGTTTCATTAACGCAGCAAACGTCATATCTTTCTCACTGTGAATCCGTACAGGAACCGTGTTAATGAACAAACCAATCATTTTATCGATGCCCGGAATATCCGCTGATCTACCAGATACGACACTGCCAAATACAACATCCCCACTGTTGTTATACCGTTGCAGCACAACGCCCCACGCTGCTTGCAGCAGTGTATTGACCGTCACTTGCTTTTGCTTAACCAGCTTGTTCATCCGTTCCGTCACTTCGCGGTCCAGTGTAAACGAAAGTTTGTCCGCTTCATATTCTTTAGCGTGACCGTCCAGCTGTTTTGCCTGCGGCAATACCGTCTGCTGCTCGAAACCAGCAAAATAATCACTCCAGAACCGTTCAGCCTCTGCTTTGTCCTGCCGCTCCAGCCATTCAATATATTCGCTGTATGGCGTTACCGGGACAAGCTCCGGCTTGCGGTCTTCGAGGATGGCAAAGTACGTATTAAATGCCTCTCCTACAATTAGGAACAAGCACCAGCCGTCCATCAAAATATGGTGGAAGCTCCACACAAAACGGTACGACTCCTCGCCTGTACGCAAAACAGACACCCGCATCAGCTCGCCAGAGCTGAAATTAAAGCCCTCGGCTTTGTCACGTTCAGCAAAATCAGCAATGTATGCGTCCTGCTCTCCTTGTCCCATTGAGCGCACATCTTCAAAACGGAACCCGGCATGTTTGTGACGGTACACCACCTGTAAAGGCTGCTCATTCCAGCCGCTATAAAAATTCGTTCTGAATATTTGATGGCGATTCACCAGTTGATTTAAGCTTTCGGCAAAAGCCTCCACTTGAAAGCTACCTTGCAGATCAAATGTCGCCTGCTCAAAGTACGCCCCGGAGTTCGGCTCCATTAAGCCGTGGAACAGGATGCCTTTTTGCATGGGTGTGAGCGAATAAATATTTTCCAGCTCACCCGCAGCAGCCGTCTGCTCTACAATATGATCCAGCTCTCCAGCCGTCAGTCCTTGGAAGGACAAGTCGCTTGGCGTCAGCTCTGGCAACTCTTTTTCCACACAGTGAGCCAATACCTCACGCAAGCTCTCCTGAAGCAGACCAGCCAGTCTTTGAATTGATTTTTTCATGAATGTTTTCCTGCTGTAGCTGATCGTCAGTTCCAGTGCACCGTCCGTGATCATGCCGTTGATATCCAGAGCATACCGCTTGGTTAACGTGTCACTAATGGAAGCTCCGATGGAATAAGGAGACATGCGAAAGGCATTTTTCTTCAAATCCTGATCGAATTGTCCGAGATAGTTAAAGCTGATTTCCGGCTCGGTGATAAAAAGGGCTTCCCCTTCCCCTTCAGCAAGATATCTCAAAATCCCGTATCCAATTCCTTTATGCGGCAAACGGCGCAGTCCTTCTTTGACGTTCTTGACACGCCGTCCCACATTCTGTTCCTCGCCCATATCGAGTACAACCGGGAATTGGCTGGTAAACCAACCGACCGTACGCGTAATATCCACATTCGGCAAAATGGCTTCCCGTCCGTGACCCTCCAGATTTACAAGCACCTGACGGATGCCTGCCCACTCCTGAATTGCGGTGCCCAGAGCTGTCAGCAATAGGTCGTTCACTTCCGTATTGTAGGCACGATGTGCCTGCTTCAAAAATTGTTCTGTTTCTTCGACCGTCCATACCACGGTCAGTGTCCGATCATCGCGAAGCTGTGGCTTGGCCTGAGATTTACGGGTGTAATCTTTAGGCAAGGATGCCTGACTCTTCCCTGCTTGCTCAATCTGCTCCCAATACGCACGCTCACTCTTCAACGCTGTGCTGTTCGCATAAGCGGATAGCTGGTCAGCCCAAAGGCGGAAGGAATCTGTCTTATTAGGCAAACGGACAGACTCGCCCCGTAAAGCCTGCTCATAGCCGGATGCCAAATCCTCCAGCAAAATACGCCAAGACACGCCATCGACCACAAAATGGTGAATCGCTATCAACAAATGGTCTCCATCGGTGCAACGGAACAGACCCAGTTTCACCAAAGGGCCTTCATCTAGACAGATACTGCTTTGAATTTCGCTGGCTTTGTTCTCCAGCAAGTGAGCAAAGTCAGACTCATTTGTAAAATCAACCACTTCCAGGCTGTACAGTTCTCCTTCTTGCACGCCACGGTTCCATACTTCATACCCACCGTCCGCATTTTGGCGGAATACGATGCGCAAAGCATCATGGTGCTCGACAATGCGTTGCAGTGCCTGATGAAGCGCCGTTTCGTCCAAACGATCCTCACGGTGCAGCATCAGAGCCTGATTATAGTGCTCAGGATTGGATGGCTGCTGCTCAATGAACCAGTGTTGAATCGGTGTCAATACCACGTTTCCACTGACTTCTCCTTGATCGGAAATGCGGGTCACCCGCTGCACCCGTCCATTCAGCTCAGCAATCGTCGGATACTGGAACAGCTCTCTCATTTCCAGCTTGTAACCATTTTGCAGCAGTCTTGAAGACACCTGGATGGCCTTAATCGAGTCGCCCCCCAGATGGAAAAAGTTATCCAGCACACCAATATGCTCGATACCAAGTACAGATTGCCACACGGACACTAGCGTCCGTTCTACCTCATTACGGGCTGCTACGTAATCCTCACCGGAATCCACGCTGCCCTCCGGTTGCGGCAACGCCCGACGATCCACTTTGCCATTTGGTGTCAACGGCAATTGCTCCAGCTGCACAAAATATGACGGTACCATGTAACCCGGCAATTCTTGACTCAAGGCGCTTCGCAGCTCACTAGCCGCGATATCCGCAAGGGTGACTACATATGCACAGAGCTGCTTTTGCCCTTGCTCATCCTCACGTGCAATGACGACGGCTTCTTGCACCGCTTCCAGCTTCAACAGCTGCGCTTCCACCTCACCCAGCTCGATCCTGTAGCCCCGAATTTTCACCTGTGCGTCAATCCGTCCTTTGTATTCCAGCGTTCCGTCCTCATTCCAGCGCACCAAATCGCCTGTGCGGTAGCAGCGCTCTCCGCTGCGGAACGGACTATCTACGAACTTTTCAGCCGTCAAATCCGGACGGTTCCGGTAGCCACGTGCCACCCCGTCGCCGCCGACGATCAACTCCCCCCATGCCCCGACAGGCTGAAGCTGCATGAAACGGTCTACGACATACGCTGTGGAGTTGTGGATCGGACGCCCAATCGGCACCGCTTCCAATTGCACGCTGGCAATCGCATGAGTTGTAGAAAAAGTTGTATTTTCTGTCGGCCCATAGCCGTTAATGATCCGCAGGGACGGATGAGCCTCCAGCACCCGGTTAATGTGCGGTACGGACAGCACATCACCACCGACCAGCAGTTCTTGTACCCCCTCGAACAGCTCCAAGTCCTGCTGAGATAGCTGGTTAAAGAGCGGTGCAGTCAGCCACATTGTCGTGATACCATGGTTGCGCACGGCTTCCTTGAGCTTTGGAGCGTCCAAAATGACATCCTGACTTACCAGCACGAGCTGTCCACCATTTAGTAGCGCACCCCAAATTTCGAAGGTGGACGCGTCAAAGACAACGGCGCCAGTTTGCAAAATACGTGTATCAGCATCTAATTGCGCATAGTTTGTACTTTTCACCAAACGCACAACATTGCGATGTTCTACCATAACCCCTTTGGGCTGTCCGGTTGTGCCCGAAGTGTACATCAAATAAGCTAGTCGGTTTCCAAAATTACGTTCTTGTTCTCCAGCAGTGCTGTCTACGACAGACGAGGATGATTCCTTTAAAATCACATTTTTCAGATTTATATAATCGGTATAATCCGCATGATAAGCCTCGTTTTGCTCCCAATGTACGGCATTCAAGCCTTGGTCATCCTCTGCCCCGTACACCTTAGCATCGCTCAGATCCAGTACGATTCCGGTGTATTCCTCCGGTTGCTGTTCTGCACGCTGCACCAGCAGCAACTTCGCCCCCGAATCTTCCAACAGGTAACGTACACGTTCAGCCGGATAATCAGGATCAATCGGTACATATGCGCCGCCCGCTTTGAGAATCGCCAACATGCCGACGATCATATCCGTGGAACGCTCAGCAACGATACCTACAGTTTGCTCGGCGGTAACACCGTGTCCGCGCAACGTGTGAGCCAGTCGATTTGCTTTTACATTCAGTTCGCCATAAGTTAAACGGGCATTTCCGAACACAACTGCTGTCTGATTCGGTGTACGTTCAGCCTGTTCCTCAAACAACTCATGAATGCCTGCTTCGTGTGGATATTCCACCGCTGTAGCATTGAATACGTCGACGATTTGCGCCCGTTCTTCCTCACTGATCAGCGACAATTCCTGTATCCGCTTGTGTGGGCCCTGCACCATATGCTCTGCCACACTCAAAAATTGTCGAATAATTCGAGCAATTTCCTGTTCACTAAACAGTTCGGTACGATAATCTAGGTACAGCACGAGTCTATCATCATCCAGCATTTCAACCATGTGAATATCGAAGTCGTTCACCGTATCTCCGCAGAAATCGTTATCTACCTGCTGAATGGCTTCATCAAACCGGGAGAAACTCAAGGTACGGTACTGAATAGAAGCACCAAACAGACGCTGAATGTCCAGGCTGCTTTGCTGTTCACGCAAATCCTGAATAATTTTGTTGTACGGGTAACGCTGATGCCGCAAAATGGATGCCTGCTCCTTCCCTACACCTTGCAGGAAAGTCAACAGTTCGGATTCTGGTTCGACTAACAGACGCGTAGCCACAGTGCTGACGAACATACCGATGGTATCTTTTTCCTTCTTAGACGTACGGTTGGCATAAAGTGTCCCCACGGTTAAGTCCTGCTCCCCCGTCACTTTATGCAAATAAATATACAGAGCCGCCAGGAAGAACGTGAAAATACTAATTTTATGTTCCTCGCAAAAAGCCGTAACACCACGATACAACTCATGTTCCAGTATAAAGCTCTCCCGGCGTGCAGCTGTGCTCAGTGTCAGCGGGTTATATGATTTCAAACCTGTAGTCTCTGGCAAATCAGCAAACTTTTCCGTCCAGTACGTTTTGTCCTTTTGATAACGGTCTGATTGCTCATAGCTTTGCTCTACCTGGATAAAATCCAGATAGGGATTGCCCTTGGTCGGCGTATCTTGACCTGTACCATGCACAATATCCATATAATGTCCGGTGATTTCATTAATGGCCTGATTCATGGACACGCCGTCTGAGATAATATGATGCATTTTAAAATTAAACCAGGTTTCTTCTGCTCCGAGCTGCAAGATAACAAATCGATACAGCTGCGAATCCAACAATGAGAACGGCTGTGGATTATGGCGCTTTAACCATTCCTTTGCTTCTTCCGGGGTAACTTGGAGCGTTTCTATACTTTCCGCCGTAAACGGCTCTACATATTGATACGGAATCCCATCCTGAGCAGTAATTTTGATACGAAAAGAATCATTTTGGGCAATTACCCGGTTCATTGCTTGTTGCAAGGCATCTATACGAACAGTTCCCCTGATTTTTACTGTTGCAATAATTGTTGATGTGTTCCGATTAGGATACAGAAGCTCCGTATACCAAATCCGTTGCTGTGGCTGGCTTAGCGAAAACAATTGAACATTTTGCTGTGTCATCCGTCTCTCTCCTCGCAAATTAGATATTGGTAAAAAGGAAATTCGCATATTTATGCGGTTTGTTCCTCGGGATGCTTTCGAAATTGAAGCTCATACAGCTCTGCATAATGACCGCCCTCGGCAAGGAGCTGATCATGGGTACCCTGCTCTTTCAGTTCACCATCGGCAAGGACACAGATCGTATCCGCCCGTTCAATCGTAGACAATCGATGGGCAATAACTAATGTCGTACGATCCTTCATCAGCTCATTTAAGCCCTGCTGGACTTCATATTCCGATTCTGCATCCAAAGCCGAGGTTGCTTCATCCAACAGCAAAATCGGTGCATTTTTGAGCAAAGCACGAGCAATTGCGATCCGCTGTCTTTGACCGCCAGACAAATTGGCTCCGCGTTCACCGACAATCGTGTCGTACCCCTCTGGCAGCTCGGCTATGAAGCCGCTGGCATAGGCTGTTTTGGCCGCAGCCTCTACTTCCTCATCCGTGGCAGTCGGTGAGCCAAAACGGATATTATCCGCTACTGTACCGTGGAACAGCGTAGCCTCCTGTGGTACATAGGCCATCAAATCCCTGACCTCATCCAACGTAAATTCTTCTGCCAAGCGACCACGAACCCGCAGCACACCTTCGTCCGGTGGGTAAAATCCCAACAACAGCTTCATGACTGTGCTTTTGCCGCCACCACTCGGGCCAACAAGCGCGGTTACCTGTCCTTCTGGCACGACCAAGTTTAACCTTTGCAGCGTTGGATGGTTAGGCTGATAGCCAAAGGTGATGTCGTGCAGCTCCAGCGCAGCCGGAGTCTGTTCAATGGCATGGTCTGAACGCAAGGTCTCAACATCGCCATAGAATTCCCCAGATTCACGGGCTGATAAAGCTGACGTCTCGGGATCGATAAGCCTAGTCAACAGTCCCTTCTTTTTAGCCGCGGGGAACTGCTCTTCTTCCTTCGACTCATCCAGAATTTCGCGGATACGCGCCAAGCCTGCCAAGGAGTTTTGTAACAGTGTTACAGCTGCCCCTAGCTCCAAAAACACCGTTGAAATACCGGTTTGCAGCTGCACAATCTGTCCCAATACCCCCAGTTCCATTTGCTTCTGCGATACCAGAATCAATCCGGCGACAAGCACACCGCCCAGCGTAATGAACTCTATGACAAAATTGCACATATCCTGCAAGCCCATATGACGTCCCTGCCGGATGCTGATACGGTTTATGTCCTCGCTTGCATCGTTACATAGTCCACCTACCTTTGTCCTCAACCCAAACAACTTCACCGTCTGCAAACCGGAAAGCAAATCACTCAATCGTTCCGTGAACCCGCTCATCCGTCCCTGTAACTCTTCACTCGTCTTTCGCATTTTCTTTGCGAAATGAGCATTAATCCAGGCTGAAGCCAGCCCAAGTAAAACCGCCATAATCCCAAATCGCCAATCCAGAACCATCAAAATGACCAACGAGCCCAAGAAAAGCGAAATTTCCAGTATAATCGAGCGGATATGAACGGTGTAAGCCTGCTCCAGCGCCTGTACATCATTCGTCATACGGGATACAAGATCACCCGAATGGTGTTTTTCGGCTTTATCGTACGATAGCTTAACAATGTGGCCAAATAGTTTCATTCGTACTTCGGCAATCGCCAGCTTTACACACCGTTTATACATATAGCTACACAGGGGGGAAATAAGACTTAATGCCAAAAATGTACCACTGACCAAATAGACCGCTCGGTATAACTCCTGTACATCGCCATTAACCGCGAAATTCAGCAAATAATGCACCACAAAAGAAAGTAAAATCGTGATGCTGGCATTGGTCAGACTATTGCCAACCAGCCCGGTAAAATACCATTTTCGTTGCGGCTTCATCAGGGACATCAACTGCTTAAATTCATAAAACCCCTGCTTGAAGGTCACGACGCTCACCCCTTTCCTCAGGCAACGAAAACCCGTTTTCCGCCGTATGCTGTTCTTCTTCAAAATTTTTCAAATACAGCTTTCGGTACACACCATCACGACTTAGTAATTCCTCATGAGAACCCGATTCCACAATGCTCCCCTGATCGAGTACAATAATGCGGTTCGCCTGACGTACGGTTGACAGTCGATGAGCAATGACCAGTACCGTCCGGTTTTGCATTACCGCATTCATCGCATTCTGCACCTGAGCCTCCGACTGACTATCGAGTGCTGAAGTCGGCTCGTCCAATAGAAGCAGCGGAGCATTTTTCAGTAATGCTCTTGCTATGGAAATACGCTGTTTTTGACCGCCAGACAATCCGCCTCCCCGCTCGCTCAACAGGGTTTCATAGCCCTCGGGAAGTTGAACAATAAAATCATGCGCATGTGCCGCTTTCGCCGCTTCGACAATTTCTTCCCGAGTCGCCGCCAAACGTCCATATCCGATATTTTCTGCAATGGTGGCCGGAAAAAGCGACGGCTCCTGAGATACCATCGAAATATGACTGCGCAGGCTGGTTAAATTCCAATCTGTCAAACTTTTTCCAAATAGTTGAATGGTTCCAGCATGCTCTCCAGGTTCATTAAATCCGCAAAGCAGCTTGAAAATCGTGCTCTTACCTCCACCGCTGGCACCGACAATCGCCACCATATCCCCTTGCCCTGCCTGGAAGCTGATATCCTTCAGCACTGTGTTCCCTTCATCGTAGCCAAAGGTCAAATGCTCAAAGCTGACTACAGCAACACTATCAACGTCATCATCACTTTCTGCTCCGCCTTCACTCATTCGGTTGGCTTCCCCATTTGCTTCGTCTTTCAAATGAGGCGCCTCATTCTCTCGCTTCTGATCTACCAAGGTCATTTCGCCATCCTGACGTTCATTCTGCCAATCCAGTACCTCAAACAAATGCTTTGCGGCTCCACCCGCTTCCTTCATTTGCGAAATGATCGTCGGCAGCATGGCAATCGGCTGCAATATGAACGAAATCAGGTATAAAAAAAGTACAATGCCTCCAGCATTCAGCTCTCCATGTTGTATCAGGTATCCTCCGTATACAATGACTAAAATAATCGGTGTTGCTAGCATCATCACACCTACCGGAGTAATGGCTGCATAGCGCTTTTCTAGCCGTAAGCCGCGCTTGACGACCTCCTCCATAATCACCATATACTTCTTCAACAGCACTGCTTGCATATTGAATGCCTTGACGATAGGAATTCCTCCGATTGCATCTTGCCCCACAGCGTTCAAATGAGCAATTTTCTCCTGAAGATCCGCGGAATATTTTTCAATCGGCTTGCTCATTAGTGATGTTATGATCATTCCTATTGGCATGAGCGCAAGACTTGCCAATATCAGTTTCCAGCTTGTCAGTAAAAGCAATATGAGGGATGCCGTAAACACAAGCGGTAAATAAAACAGATTGGCAAACTGCTGGATAAAAAAGTTCTGTAATACTGCCGTATTATTGGTTAGACGGGATACCAAATCTCCGGTAAATTTCCTTTCCACGCTGGAAACTGGTAAATCGCAAAACTTATGTACGAGATCCCCTCTCAAGTCGCGCAGAGCACTAACACTAAATCGCGCTGAAGCGTACCTCATCACAAACTTACAGGGCATTCCAATTAGCGTCATACCAACAACCAGATAGATCATGTTCTGGGTAGAGGAGAATGTCCCCTGTGCCATGTGTTCAATGGCCTTACCCAAAACAATGTCAATAGCTGCCAAACACAAGGAGGCGATCACCGTTATGAAAACCCATAGATTATACGGCCTTACATAACGTGCGAGTCTCCGAAATGCAGAATTTAATCGAAACAAGGGCATCCCTCTTTTCGTTGCCCACACTTTATCAGTGCGAACTTTTTATATTGGCTGTGGACGTCGTTGAGATAAACTCTGAGTTTGGATGCATGAGTATCCGTGCAGAATAAAATGCGATTTTGAACTATGCTGGAATTTGCATCTTGGTGTGGGTTGGTTGTTGATTGTTGCTGAGATGGTAATAACGAAGTGTATCGTGATGTGTGGGACATTCAACTCTGTCTGAATCGTGGTTGTAGGGTGCTTGTGTTGTAAGCTGTATGAGCTGCCTCCGCGTGGCCCATCGGCGAGGATGTAGAAAGAATGTTCTCGACTGCGCTCATAACCTCTTGTTCTTGTTCATGGATGAAAAAGTGATTACCTTCGAACATCTGAACATCCATAGGTGATGTCGTATGTTGTTGCCAGGCATGGAGTGAATCTGTGCTAACCTCAAAATCCTTCATTCCTCCTAAAACGGTCATCGGGCATACCAGTGGATTTCCCGGCAGATAAACATAAGTTTCACATACCTTAAAATCTGCACGCAGACGAGGCATAATAATTTGCATCAATTCTGCATTTTGCAGCACCTCTTCAGGGGTTCCCTGCATTAAACGAAGCTCTTCCGTGAAAGAATCGTCTGTTAAATCATGGAGTCGTTTTTTGGAGTATGGAAGATGTGGTGCGGATTTACCAGATATGATGATATGCACAGGTAGCTTTCCAGTTTTGCTGTACAACTGTCGTGCTGTTTCAAATGCAATCAGTGCCCCCATACTGTGCCCAAAAAAAGCGAACGGCTTATGCATGTATGGAGCCATTGCGGGAACCAACGATTGAACGATGTCTTGAAGAGTATCCATTGGAGCTTCTGTTGAACGGCTTTCACGTCCTGGAAGTTGTATAGGCAGCACGGTAATGTCAGGCGCAAATCTGGACTTCCAAGAGTTAAATATGTAAGCACCACCACCGGCGTAGGGGAAGCAAAATAGTTGGAGCTTCGCAGTCGGTTGGACCTCTGTTTTCGCGAACCAAGATTGCGATCGAGTCGTCATATGAATTCCTCCATCCTCTATGCAGTTCATAATTTTACAGTAAATCCTTATATCTCTTTTTTCCTTCCAACACTTTCTAACTGTTTTTAAATATACAAACTTTAAAACCACTTGGCATGGGAAAAAAGGGCTAAATCGATAGAGCTCATAAAAATAAAACAAAATCCATATTATGTTATTTGTTTCCAAACTTCAAAAGCAACAATTTCACTTTTTGTATTAGTTATCTGTCAATCATGATCTGTTAATTTAGTTTGAAACGAAATTTTAGGTTTTCACGAATTTTGTAAAACTAAACTCACTATGATTTACATTGAAGCTCCAACCCCTTATCCTACAACAATTTTATCTTTACATGCCATTAACATAAATGTAACAAATTCAACCTGATATCATCCGACAAATTCCGCCTTTTTCCGCAACTCTCTTTAAACTCCTAAATAGTGGATTGAATTTGTATCAAGCTCACATAAGCCAAAATTAATAACTCTTTAATTTTGTAATAAATATTGTTATTTAATAGTCCTAAAGGACCATATTTTGCATATTTTTTTCTGACTCTTCGTCTAAAAAATTCAGTTCGGATTGAGTTTTTCTCTCCCAAAGCTATGAATTTTCTTTTCAAACTCTAATAGAAGCGTTTCTATCTCGATTCAAAAGTACCTGTTCTCTAGAAATTTATAGCCTTACTTTTAATCTTTCAGTAACGGCAAACAGCAAGGCTCCCTGTTGTTGGAGCTTGCTGCTTTATAAATTTCATTATGTTTGACTTCACTATTGGTCGATATGCAGAGCGTTGAAAGCTTTATTGTAGTTATCCCCCAATCTTATTAATTTAGTGGAATGGAGTATTTGGTATGGGTTTCTTGTATATTTTCCAAAACGCGAAAGCCTTATGGTATACAAAAAGAGCACAGCCCATTAAGGCTGTGCTCTCAGATTGTCGAGAAACCCCGTCTTTTGAGACGTGGGTTTCTTTTTCTTTACATCATAAGGCTCTGGTCTCTGGAGAAATAGGGGGTTACCCCTGTTTCTCCAGGCGATCCAGGTGGATCGCCATC
>NZ_JAXCHD010000025.1:0-14766 GCF_037027525.1 Paenibacillus sp. 203 | reverse complement strand
AAGGCATCAAGATTCGTTTTATGTATAACACGCTCAGCTTTGATCAAGCAGGTATTGAGCGTCTGTATGGGCATTTTGCACGCCTGCTGGAGCAAATTTCGCTCAATCCGCATGTTTGTGTTGAAGAACTGGAACTACTCACAGCGGCGGAAAAGCAGCAGATTACAGCGGCATTTAATGATACCGCTTGTGCATTCCCATGCAAACAGACGATCCATCAGCTGTTCGAGGAGCAGGTAGAATATACGCCAGATCAGGTGGCATTGGTGTTTGGACATCAGAGTCTGACTTATCGGGAACTGAATGAACGGGCGAATTCATTGGCCCGAATGCTTCAAGCACAAGGAGTAGGACCTGACAAACTGGTCGGACTGATGGTACAGCGTTCAGTGGAAATGATCGTAGGCCTTCTAGCCGTTCTCAAAGCAGGTGGTGCTTATGTGCCGATTGATCCCGAATTTCCGTCCTCTCGTATTGCATACATGCTGGAAGATAGCGAGGCCACAGTGCTTCTGACCAGTCGTGATCTGGCAGAAGAGCACCATTGCCAAGCCAATACCCTGTTTCTTGAGGATGCAGCATTGTATCAGGGAGAGAGCGGCAACCTGGAGACGATTGCCCGGCCAGAGCATTTGGCTTATGTCATCTATACGTCTGGTTCGACTGGAAATCCGAAAGGAGTTATGCTCCAGCATCGCTCGGTCCTCAACTTTATTACCGGGATGCGCGAAGTCATTGACTTTGAAGCGAGCCAAACCATTTTGTCACTGACGACCATTTCATTCGATATTTTCGTCTTGGAGACCATCTTGCCTCTGTTGGGTGGAATGACGGTGGTGCTTGGCGACAGCCAGCATCAGGTCAATCCTCAGGCACTGGGTGAATTGATTACTCATCATCATATTGAGATGTTGCAAATGACACCATCCCGGCTACAAATGCTGCTGGGTCATGAAGCAGGTTCCCGCGCGCTGCAAGGCGTGAAGGCCATTATGGTCGGGGGTGAAGCACTTCCGTCCAAGCTGCTCGCAGCACTGCAAGAAATAAACGGTCCTCGCATTTATAACATGTACGGACCTACAGAAACGACGGTGTGGTCGACCGTGCAGGAACTGACCCATGCGGAGCACATTAATATTGGACGTCCTATTGCGAATACCCAAATCTATATCATGAATACGAATGGGGAATTGCAGCCCGTCGGCGTACCGGGTGAGTTATGTATTGCAGGGGAAGGATTGGCCCGTGGGTATTGGAAACGTGAAGAACTAACGGCCGAGAAATTTGTGAATAATCCGTTTGCTGATGACAAGTCAGACCATGAGCGGGTGTATCGTACAGGCGATTTGGCAAGATGGATGCCGGACGGCAACATTGAATATTTGGGTCGGATGGACCATCAGGTGAAAATCCGGGGTTACCGGATCGAACTGGGCGAGATCGAATCGCAGCTGCTGCAGGTGGAATCGGTACAAGAAGCGGTCATCATGGCACGCACGGACGAAACGGGCCAAACACAGCTCGTGGCGTACTACGTGGCGAGTCAAGAGCTTGGAGCGGGTGAGCTGAGACAGGAGCTGGGACAAGAGCTGCCAAGCTATATGGTGCCGTCGTATTTCATCTGGTTGGAGCAGATGCCGCTGACACCGAATGGTAAAATCGACCGCAAGTCCCTGCCAGCACCAGAAGGCGGTTTGCACAGCGGAGCGGATTATGCAGCGCCACGCACTGTAACAGAACGAACACTCGTAGCGATCTGGCAGTCCGTCCTGGGCGTGCCAATCGTCGGTATTTTAGACAATTTCTTTGATCTGGGCGGCGATTCGATCAAGGCGATTCAAATCGTGTCCCGTGCGTTCCAGGCAGGCTACAAGCTGGACATGAAGGATTTGTTCCGCTATCCCATCGTCGCAACGCTGGCACCGCATATGCACGAGGTCAGTCGTATGGCAGATCAGGGAGAAGTGAGCGGAGAAACGGTGTTGCTTCCGATCCAGCATGGGTTCTTTGCGCAGGCCCAAGTGGATGCGCATCACTTTAATCAGGCCGTTATCCTTCACCGGGAGCAGGGCTTTGACGAAGCTGCGCTGCGTCAGGCACTTGGCAAACTAGCAGAGCACCATGATGCACTGCGGATGGTGTTCAGCAAGACCGAGCAAGGCTATAAAGCATGGAACCGCGGAATACAGGAAGGCGAGCTGTATCATCTGGACGTGCTGGACTTTAGGGATTTGACGGATGAAGCCATGCTCAGCGCGGCAATTGAAGTGAAAGCCAGTGAAATCCAAAGCAGTATTCAGCTGCATGAAGGGCCGTTGTTGAAGGCGGGCTTGTTCCACTGTGCAGATGGAGATCATCTTCTGATGGCGATTCACCATTTGGTCGTGGACGGGGTATCCTGGCGCATTTTGTTTGAGGATTTGGCTACTGCCTATGAACAGGCCGTTCATCAGGAAGTGCTTCAGCTGCCGGACAAAACGGATTCATTCCGTTCTTGGTCACAAAAACTTTCCACCTATGCGAATAGCGCAGCAATGGACAGTGAACACGCCTATTGGGAGCAATGGAACGCAGCCGCTTGGGCTGACCAAGTACGTTTGCCTGAGGATCAAGCGCAGGCTGAGCCCTTTACCTTGGCTGACACGGATACAGTGGCCTTCCAGCTTACGGAAGAAGAGACTGAACGGCTGTTGAAGCAAGCACACCGCGCATATAACACGGAAGTGAACGATCTGCTTCTGACGGCACTGGGCATGATGCTATACACGTGGACGGGTCATGAACGCAGCCTGATTAGTTTAGAGGGACACGGACGTGAAAACATTTTGCCGGATACGGACATTTCTCGTACGGTAGGCTGGTTTACGAGTCCATATCCAGTATTGCTGGACATCGGTCGCAATCACGCTTGGTCGGAACGCATCAAACGGGTCAAAGAGAGTCTGCGCCTTATTCCGCATAAAGGAATGGGCTACGGAATCTGGAGATATTTGAGTGAATCCGGCCAAGTCGCCAGTCAGCAAGCAAATACACTGAACCCTGGTCAACAGCAAGCTTTTGCCGAGCCGCAGGTGAGCTTTAACTATCTCGGACAGCTGGATCAGGACTTGCCAAACAGTGATATGCGTAGGTCTCCTTACTCAATTGGATCGGTCGCTAGTGACCGGACGAAGATGAAATATGCTCTCGATGTGAGCGGGATCGTAACGAACGGCATCCTGGAACTGGACATTCGGTATAACGGCAAAGCCTTCCGTAAGGACACCGTCCACATGCTAGCCAATCTGCTGAAATCCAATCTGCTTGAGATGATCGAGCATTGTGTCACACGGGAGCGGACCGAATTGACTCCAAGTGATGTATTACTAAAAGGTCTGACAATGGAGCAATTAGATACGATTATCGAGCAGACCAAGACGGTTGGGGAATTGGAAAATGTGTACCCGTTGACCCCTATGCAAAAGGGGATGCTGTTCCACAGTCTGATGAATGCAGAAACAGGCGTGTATTTTGAACAGGCAACCTTTGATCTGGAGGGGTACTTTGAACCGTCCCTATTCGAGGAAAGCTTGAAGCTGCTGGTTAGCCGGCATGCGATATTACGGACGAATTTCTACAGCGGCTGGCATGGTCAACCGTTGCAGATTGTCTATCGTCATAAAAATCCGAGCTTCCGTTATGAGGATGTCAGAGGCCGCGAACACGCTGTAGCTGAATTTGTGGCTCAGGATAAAGCTCGAGGCTTTGATCTAAGCAAGGATGCGCTTATGCGAGTATCCGTCTTCCGCACAGGGGATAGCTCATATCGTTTTGTATGGAGCTTCCATCATATTGTGATGGACGGATGGTGCCTGTCCCTGATGACGGACGAAGTGTTTGGGGCGTATTTGGCCCTGCTGGAGCACAAGCAGCCAGAGCTGGCACCTGTCAAGCCGTATAGTGACTATATCGAATGGTTGGAACATCAGGATGCACAGGAAGCGACCCGTTATTGGAGTGACTATTTGGCAGGTTTTGAGCAGCAAACCTTGTTGCCTGGTGAGAATACGCAAGCTTCTATAGTAGGACGGGATGAAGAACCAGACGGAAGCGGTGCGGATTCCCATTCCGGCTATGTTTCGGAAAAGCTGCCATTTATGTTGGGTAAAGAACGGACCGCGGCATTGAACCAAATGGCCAAGCAGCAGCACGTCACGATTAACACACTGCTGCAAAGCGTGTGGGGCGTTATTTTACAGCAATACAATAATCATCAGGATGTTGTGTTTGGTGGTGTGGTATCCGGTCGTCCGGCAGACCTTCCAGGCGTGGAGAACATGATCGGATTGTTTATCAACACGATTCCAGTACGCATTTGCAGTGCACCGGATGCTACATTTGCTGAAGTATTGCAGCGCACCCAGGAACAGGCTTTGGCCTCCAGTATGTATGACACGTTCCCGCTATACGATATCCAGGCACTGACTGAACAAAAACAAGACCTGATTCATCACATTATGGTCTTTGAAAACTACCCGATCGGGCAACAGATGAAGCAGATGGGCGGTTCCGGCGAGACAAAGGCACAAACAGGCTTCTCGATTGCCAATGTGGAACTTGCCGAGCAAACCAACTACGATTTCAACCTGATTGTCGTGCCTGACGAGGATATCTCCATCCTGCTTGAATACAATGCTCAGGTGTATAGCCGGTCTGCCATGCAGCGTATCCAGGGCCATATCGACCATGTCATCGGACAAATCGTGAATAATCCGCATATCCGTGTGAATGAGCTGGAATTGGTGACCCCGGAAGAACAGACACAGATCGTTCAGGTCTGGGGGGATACGGCGGCAGCCTATCCGCAGGATCAAACGCTAAGTGCACTGTTCGAGCAGCAGGCAGCGAAAACACCGGATCAGGTGGCAGTGTTGTGCGGAGCGGAGTCGTTGACCTACGCTGAGCTGAATGAGCGTGCGAACCGTTTGGCCCGGACGCTGCGTGCCGCAGGTGTTGAACCGGATCAGCCTGTGGGCATTTTGGTTCAGCGTTCGCTGGACATGATCGTAGGCATTTATGCGATCCTCAAGGCAGGCGGAGCTTATGTACCCATCGATCCAGAATATCCGGCGGACCGCATCCGCTTTATGCTGGAGGACTCGGAAGCGAAGCTGGTGCTGACGCAATCGCATTTGGCGGAGCAAGCCTCACTGAGTTTTGACGGCAAGGTGCTGGTGCTGGATCGTCATGAGCAGGATGGCAAGGAAATATACCACGAAGATGGCTCGAATCTGGAGCCATTGGCCGGACGGCACCATGTAGCCTATGTCATCTACACCTCCGGCTCCACGGGAAAACCGAAGGGCGTGATGGTGGAGCATCATTCCGTGCTGAACCGGATTTTGTGGATACATGATCGGTACGGCTTGAGTGCGGAAGATACGATCCTGCAAAAGACGGCCTTCACGTTCGACGTGTCGGTGTGGGAGCTGTTCTGGTGGTCGCTGGTCGGCTCGAAGGTGAGCTTGCTGTCGGTAGGGGGGGAAAAGAACCCGGAAGACATCGTCGACACGATTGCCCGCGATGGCGTCAGCACAATGCACTTTGTTCCCGCCATGCTGCATGCGTTTCTGGAGTACGTGGAGCAGCAGCCACGGGAAGTGATGCAAACGAAGCTGGCAACGTTGCGGCATGTGTTTGCCAGTGGTGAAGCATTGCCGCCACAGCATGTGGCCCGATTCCAACGGCTTGTGTCGAGCCTAGCAGGAGCGAAGCTGATCAACCTGTATGGTCCAACCGAAGCGACGGTGGACGTATCGTACTTCGATTGTGAACCGGATGAGGAATATGCGGTAATTCCGATCGGGAAACCGATTCAAAATATTCGTCTGTACATCGTGAAGGAAGGTACGGAGCAATTGCAGCCGATCGGGGTTGCGGGTGAACTGTGCATCGGCGGTGTAGGTGTAGCCCGCGGTTATCTGAATCGTCCAGAGCTGACGGCCGAGAAATTCGTAGCCGACCCATTTGCAGGCGGGGAAGCCGGCTATGAACGGATGTACCGCACAGGCGATTTGGCGAGATGGATGCCGGACGGGAACATTGAATATCTGGGCCGGATCGACCATCAGGTGAAAATCCGGGGGTACCGGATTGAGCTGGGCGAGGTCGAATCGCAGCTGCTCCAAGTGGAATCGGTACGAGAAGCGGTCGTCGTGGCTCGTGCAGACGAAACGGGCCAAAAACAAATGGTGGCGTACTATGTCGCCGGGCAAGAAATGGGTGCCAGCGAGCTGAGAAGTGAACTGGGCCGAGAACTGCCAAGCTACATGGTGCCATCGTACTTTGTACAGCTGGAGCAGATGCCGCTGAGTCCAAATGGCAAAATTGACCGCAAGGCCCTACCAGCACCAGAAGGCAGTCTACAAACCGGAACGGATTATGCAGAGCCGCGTACTGCTCAAGAACGCGCTCTAGTAGCGGTCTGGCAGTCGGTACTGGGACTGCAGACTGTCGGTATTTTGGACAATTTCTTCGATCTGGGTGGCGATTCCATCAAGGCGATCCAAATCGCATCGCGTGCGTTCCAGGCTGGCTATAAGCTGGACATGAAGGATTTGTTCCAGTATCCAACGGTTGCAGCACTGGCACCGCATATGCATGAGGTCAGTCGTATGGCAGATCAAGGAGAAGTAAGCGGGAAAACCGCTTTGCTTCCGATCCAGCATTGGTTCTTTGCGCAGGAGCGCGAGTGTCCGCAGCACTTTAATCAGGCGGTCATGCTCTATCGTGCCAAGGGCTTTGATGAAACGGCGGTTTGCCGGACCATGGATCACATCGTGAAGCATCATGATGCGCTTCGTACGGTTTTCCGTCAGGCTTCATCTGGTTACGAGGCTTGGACACGCGGTGTAGATGAAGGCGCATTGTATACGCTGGAAACCGCAGACTACCGTGAACAAGCATCCTATGCGGAAGCGCTGGAAGCGAAGGCAAATGAAATTCAAAGCAGCATCCACCTGTCCGAAGGGCCTCTGGTCAAGCTGGGATTGTTCCGCACAGCCGAGGGCGATCATTTGCTCATAGCCATTCACCATTTGGTGGTGGACGGGGTATCGTGGCGAATTCTGTTTGAAGATTTCTCGACAGGTTACGAGCAGGCGATCAAAGGCGAGCCTGTACGATTGCCCTATAAAACGGATTCCTTCCAAGCATGGGCACGGGAGTTGTCGTCTTACGCCAACCGTCCAGAGGCTGCATCGGATGAAGCCTACTGGCAGCAGCTGGAACAGGCCAAAGCGAAAGCGGCACCGCTGCCTAAGGATTTCGCCTACGAGGGTTCCTTGAATGCAGACAGCGAAGTGCTGACGGTGGAGTGGACCGAGGCTGAAACGGAGCAACTGCTAAAGCAGGCCCATCGCGCTTATAACACCGAGGTCAATGATTTGCTATTGACCGCGTTAGGATTGGCGATGCACAACTGGACAGGCGCCGGACAGGTGCTGGTGAATCTGGAGGGACATGGCCGGGAAGCAATCCTGCCAGAGGTGGATATTACACGTACAGTAGGCTGGTTTACGAGCTTGTATCCGGTGCTGCTGGACACAGATGTCAACCTGACGCTGGCCCAGCGGATTAAAGAAACGAAGGAAGGTCTGCGCCGCATTCCACATAAAGGGCTGATCTATGGCACATGGCGCTACTTATCTCCTGCGTCTGCATCAGGTGAAGCGCAGGCGATTGGAGCAGAACCGGAAATCAGCTTTAACTACTTGGGACAGGTCGATCAGGATGTGCAAAACAGTGGAGTCACATGGTCATCCTATAGCGCAGGGGAGACAGAGGATGCCCATTCACCGCTGCAATATACGCTGGATTTGAACGCGATGATCTCGGAAGGCACGCTGCGCTTGACGATCGCTTACAGCCGTAAGCAGTATCGCCAAGAAACGCTGGAACGTGTGGCAGGACTGCTGCAATCCGCTTTGCAAGAGGTGATTACGCATTGTGTCGCTCAGGAACAGCCGGAGCTGACGCCGAGTGATGTGTCCTTCAAAGGTCTGACGACTGGAGAGCTGGAACAAATCGCGGAACAGGCGGCACATACCGGTGAGCTGGAAAATGTATACGCGCTGACGCCGATGCAAAAGGGGATGCTCTTTTACAATCTGATGGATTCGCAATCAGGAGCTTATTTTGAGCAGGCCTCCTTTGATCTGCGAGGACATTTTAATGTCGCTGCGTTTGCGGCAAGTTTGGATGTATTGGTGCAGCGGCATACGGTACTACGCACGAACTTCTACAGCGGCTGGAAAGATGAACCGCTTCAGGTCGTGTATCGGAATAAGCGCAGCGAACTGTATGTAGAGGATTTGCGAGATATGGAGCAAGGGCGGCAAAACGATTACATCCTCGAATATACGCGTAAAGACAAGCAAAGAGGCTTTGATCTGGCGCAAGATGCTTTGATGCGTGTGGCTGTTTTGCGCACAGGTGAGGATGCGTACCGTTTTGTATGGAGCTTCCATCATATCGTGATGGACGGCTGGTGCTTGTCGCTGGTGACAGGCGAAGTGTTTGCGAGTTATTTTGCGATACTGGCTCATAAGCAGCCTGAACTGGCCCCTGTAACGCCGTACAGTCAATATATCGAATGGCTGGAACAGCAGGATCGTCAGGCAGCATCAGGTTACTGGAGCAAGGTTCTGGAAGGATATGAGGAACAGTCCCGCCTGCCACAGGCTAAAATTCAGGGCAAAACGGAATATCAGGCGGAGCGTCTGGATTTTGACTTGGGCGCGGATCTAACGGCAGGCATTCAGCGTGTAGCCAAGCGTTATCAGGTAACGATCAATACGTTGATGCAGACCGTTTGGGGCCTGTTGCTGCAAAAATATAATGGTACGGATGATGTGGTGTTTGGCAGCGTGGTATCTGGACGTCCGGCAGACATTCCGAATGTGGAGCACATCATTGGTCTGTTTATCAATACCATTCCTGTGCGTATCCGCAGTCAAGTGGACAGCTTATTCTCAGACGTGATGAAGCAAACCCAAGAGCAATCGATTGCTTCCCATACCTATGATACGTACCCGTTGTATGAAATTCAGGGTTTGTCGGAGCTTAAGCAGGATTTGATCAATCATATTCTTATTTTTGAGAACTATCCGGTAGAGGAACAATTGGAGCAATTAGGCAACGGTAATGAGTCCAGCTTCAGTATCACCGGAGCCGAATCTGTCGAGCAGACCAACTATGACTTTAACCTGGTGGTATTGCCGGGGAACACCATTCATATGAGCTTTGGGTATAATGCGCTGGCCTTTGAACGGGAAAGTGTAGAGCAAATTCGAGGTCATCTGGTGCAACTGCTGGAGCAGGTGGTAGCGAAGCCAGACATTCGGGTGCATGAGCTGGATATGGTAACCGCGCAGGAGCGTGAGCAAATCGTTGAGGCTTGGGGAAATACAGCGGCAGCATATCCAAGCGAGCAAACGATTCACGGCTTGTTCGAGGCGCAAACCGCGCGGACGCCGGAGCAGACAGCATTGTTCTTCGAAGGAGAAGCGCTGACCTATCGCGAGCTGAATGCACGCGCCAATCGTTTGGCTCGTACCTTGCGTAGTCAAGGCGTGACGAAAGATCGTTTGGTGGGTCTGATGACCGAGCGTTCGGTGGACATGATCGTAGGTATCTTCGGGATTTTAAAAGCCGGGGGTGCATATGTCCCTATTGATCCGACGTATCCAGAGGAGCGTATCCGCTACATGCTGGACGACTCAGGAGCGAAGCTGCTGTTGACGCAAAGCCATCTGGTAGACAAAGTCACGTTTGACGGCCGCATGTTGGTGCTGGATGAAACGCAGGATGTGTACCATGAGGATCATTCCAATCTGGAACCGTGGTCCGGTCCGAACGATTTGGCGTATGTGATCTACACGTCAGGTACAACGGGGCAGCCGAAGGGCGTGATGCTGGAGCATCACGGGCTGTGCAATTTGAAAACGTATTTTGATCAGACGCTCAAGATCCGTACGTCGGATCATGCGTTGCTGTTCGCCAGCTATTCGTTTGATGCGGCTTGCTGGGAAATCTTCCAGGCGCTGTTCTGCGGAGCCACGTTATATGTGCCAACGACAGAAACGATTTTGAATTACGAACGGTTTGAGCAATATATGGCGGATCATCAAATCACCGTGGCCGCTTTGCCGCCGACCTATGCGGTCTATCTGGAGCCAGAACGGATGTCAAACCTGCGTATTTTGTTTACGGCGGGTTCTGCATCCTCAACCGAGCTGGTATACAAGTGGAAGGATCAGGTGGAGTACTACAACGGCTATGGTCCAACCGAAAACTCGGTGGCGACATCCATCTGGCCGGTATCCGAGGATGAAAGGGCAGGACAACTCATTTCTATCGGACGCCCTGTACCGAATCATCGGGTATACATGATGGATGTGCATGGACATTTGGCTCCGGTAGGTGTCGCGGGTGAGCTATGCGTGTCCGGTCCGGGTCTGGCTCGGGGTTATCTGGATCGTCCAGAGCTGACGGCTGAGAAATTTGTATCGAACCCGTTTGCGGCTGGCGAAGCAGGCTACGAACGGATGTACCGTACGGGTGACTTGGCGAGATGGATGCCGGACGGCAACATCGAATATTTGGGCCGGATCGACCATCAGGTGAAAATCCGGGGCTACCGGATCGAGCTGGGTGAGGTCGAGGCACAAATTTTGAAAGTGGAGGATGTACAAGAGGTCATCGTACTGGCTCAGGCGGACGAGCAGGGACAAAACCAACTGGCGGCGTACTATGTCGCTGAACGGGAAGTAAGCGCTGGTGAGCTGCGCAGCTTACTGGGCGAGGAGCTTCCAAACTACATGGTGCCTTCGTATTTCATCCAGCTGGAGCAGATGCCGCTGACACCGAACGGTAAAATCGACCGCAAGGCCCTGCCGGCACCAGAAGGCAGCCTGCAAAGCGGAGTGGACTATGTAGAGCCGCGCACAGCGCTGGAGCAGACGTTAGTGTCCATTTGGCAGGCTGTATTAGGAGCGAAGAGAGTCGGAATTCTGGATAATTTCTTTGATCTGGGCGGCGATTCGATCAAGGCGATCCAGGTATCCTCTCGTTTGCTGCAAGCGGGCTACAAGCTGGACATGAAGGATTTGTTCCAATATCCTTCCATCTCGCTGCTGAGCGGTCATGTACACAAGGTCAGCCGCACAGCCGATCAGCGGGTGGTTTCGGGGGCAGTTAGATTGACCCCGATTCAGCAATGGTTCTTTGGACAATCCTCAGCAGAGCCACATTATTTCAACCAGTCGGTGATGCTGTATAGGGTGCAAGGCTTCGATGAAGCCGCATTGCGTGAAACGGTGACCAAGGTAACGGAGCATCATGATGCTTTGCGTATGGTCTTCCGTCAGACCGAACAGGGCTATGAAGCGTGGAATCGCGGTCTGAACGAAGGCCAGCTGTACAG
The DNA here is from genome assembly GCF_037027525.1 of Paenibacillus sp. 203. NCBI lineage: Bacteria > Bacillati > Bacillota > Bacilli > Caryophanales > Paenibacillaceae > Paenibacillus > Paenibacillus sp. 203. The sequence continues at coordinate 3,302 of NZ_JAXCHD010000025.1, read as the reverse complement.
TCTGGATGTTGTAGATCTGATGGGCGTCGAAGACGCGGCAGATGTGGTGATGGCGATTGAAACGAAAGCCAATGCCATCCAAAGTTCCATTCGTCTGGACGAAGGACCGCTGGTGAAGCTTGGACTTTTCCGCTGCATGGATGGAGATCATTTACTGATTGCGATTCACCATTTGGTGGTGGACGGGATTTCGTGGCGAATTGTGTTTGAGGATTTTGCCACGGGATATGAGCAGGCCGTGCGGGGAGAAGCGATTCGCCTGCCTTATAAAACGGACTCTTTCTCCGCTTGGGCAGAGCGCTTATCACAATATGCAAATAGTCCGGCGATCGAAAATGAACGCGAATATTGGCAGCATCTCGCTCAAATGGAATTCGCATCGTTGCCTAAGGATCAAGAGAGAGCGGAGGGACAACATTCTCTAATCAGAGACACTGCGACGGTGACCGTGGCTTGGAGTGAACAGGAAACACGACTGCTGCTTCAGGAAGCACACCGTGCGTACCACACCGAGGTCAATGATCTGCTGTTAACCGCACTCGGCACAGCGGTATATAACTGGAGCGGTCAGGAGCGTGTGCTGGTCAATCTGGAGGGACATGGCCGGGAAGCCATTGTTCCAGATATCGACATCACGCGTACCGTGGGCTGGTTTACGAGTCAGTATCCGGTGCTGCTGGATGTGGACGGAAAGGCAGCAGTCGGGCAGCGAATCAAGCGGGTGAAGGAAGACCTGCGCCATGTGCCGCATAAGGGTATTGGCTACGGCATTTTAAAATATATGTCTCAGCATGATGCCCATCCTTCCTGGACCCTGCAGCCTGAAATTAGCTTTAACTATTTAGGACAATTTGATCAGGACTTGGAAAATGGGGATATTACGCTGTCTTCACATCCAGGTGGAGAGCCGATGAGTGACCATACCGTACTGGAGCATCCTTTGAATGTGAACGGAATGATTACAGCGGGCGCGCTGACACTGGACATTCGCTATGACAGTAAGGTATATCATCAGCAAAATGTAGAAAAATTTGCCGAGTTGCTGCAGGAAAGCCTGCAGGAAGTGATCGCTCATTGTGCCTCCAAAGAGCGGAGTGAGCTAACACCAAGTGATGTATTGTTCAAAGGCTTGACGCTTGGTCAGCTGGAACAATTGACAGAGCAAACAGCTTCTGTAGGCGAGCTGGAAAATGTATATGCTCTTTCGCCTATGCAGAAGGGGATGCTGTTCCATAATCTGATGGAGCCGGAGTCAGGCGCCTACTTCCAGCAAGCGTCGTTTGATCAAAAAGGAAGCTTTGATGTTGAAATTTTCCGCAAGAGTCTGGATGTACTGACACAGCGTCATGAAGCGCTGCGGACAAATTTCCATATGTTTGAGACAGGACACAGTCAGGAGCCATTGCAGATCGTATTCCGTCACAAAGATAGCGACCTTTCTTTCCAGGATATACGCGGCATGCAGGAAGCGGAGCAACAGGCGTATATCCAGGCGTTTAAGCAAGAGGACCAGGCTAGGGGCTTTAATCTCGGTACGGATGCACTCATGCGCGTACAGGTATTGCAGACCCATGAAGAAACGTATCATTTGGTATGGAGCTTCCATCATATTGTCATGGATGGCTGGTGCTTATCGCTCGTTACGGGTGAAGTGTTTGGTACGTACTTTGCGCTGCTGGAGCAGAAGCAACCGGAGCTTGCAGCGATTACACCGTATGGCCAATATATCGAATGGCTAGAGCGTCAGGATGAACGTGCGGCAAAAGATTACTGGAGCAGCTATTTGACGGGCTTTGAACAGCAAACGTTGTTGCCGGGTGCAGATGCTTTATGGAAGGAGCCAACGCCGGACAGCAAGGAAAAAGAAAAGGGACATGTTCCATCCACTATTGCCAGTGAATATATTTCTGAAAAAATAACGGTAGATCTGGACCCAACGTGGAGCGAAGCCATACACCGGATTGCAAAGCAGCAGCAGGTCACGATTAATACGCTGATGCAGAGCGTGTGGGGCCTTATTTTGCAGAAATATAACAACAACGAGGATGTTATTTTCGGTAGTGTCGTATCTGGACGTCCGACGGATATTGCTGGCGTAGAGCATATGATCGGTTTGTTCATTAATACGATCCCGGTGCGGATTCAAAGTGAACGGAATGCCACTTTTGTGGAAGTGATGCGGAAAACGCAGGAACAGGCACTGGCCTCGGGAGCCTATGACAGCTTCCCGCTGTATGAAATTCAGGCATTGACCGAGCAGAAGCAGCATCTGATTAACCACATTATGGTATTTGAGAATTATCCGGTAGAGGAGCAAGTTGAGCAGCTTAGTGAAGTTCGTCCGTCCGCTTTTGAAATTACGAATGTAGAGGTTGTTGAGCAAACGAATTATGATCTGGACTTGATTGTGATGCCCGATGAAACCTTCCGCATCATGTTCAGATACAATGCCAATGTATACGAGCGGTCTACGATAGAGCGGATGCAGGGACATGTACTGCATGTCATTGAGCAAATCGTGGATAATCCGCATATCCGAGTGAATGAGCTGGAATTGGTGACACCGGAAGAGCGGGCGCAGATCGTTCAGGTCTGGGGGGATACGGCGGCAGCCTATCCGCAAGATCAAACGCTAAGCGTATTGTTTGAGCAGCAGGCCGCGGATACACCGGATCAGGTGGCAGTGTTGTGCGGATCGGAATCGTTGACCTACGCGGAGTTGAACGAGCGCGCGAACCGTTTGGCTCGAACGCTGCGTGCGGAAGGTGTTCAGCCGGATCAGCCCGTGGGCATTTTGGTTCAGCGCTCGCTGGACATGATCGTAGGCATCTATGCGATCCTCAAAGCAGGCGGAGCCTACGTGCCCATTGATCCGGAATATCCGGCGGACCGCATCCGCTTTATGCTGGAGGACTCGGAAGCGAAGCTGGTGCTGACGCAATCGCATTTGGCGGAGCAAGCCTCACGGAGTTTTGACGGCCAGGTGTTGGTGCTGGATCGTCATGAACAGGATGGCCAAGACATTTACCACAAAGACGGTTCGAATCTGGAGCCACTGGCCGGACCACACCATGTAGCCTATGTCATCTATACCTCCGGCTCCACGGGAAAACCGAAGGGCGTGATGGTGGAGCACCATTCCGTGTTGAACCGGATTTTGTGGATGCATGATCGTTACGGCTTGAGTGCAGAAGATACGATCCTGCAAAAGACCGCTTTCACCTTTGACGTATCGGTGTGGGAGCTGTTCTGGTGGTCGCTGGTCGGCTCAAAGGTGAGCTTGCTGTCGGTAGGCGGGGAAA
>NZ_JAXCHD010000024.1:0-24844 GCF_037027525.1 Paenibacillus sp. 203 | reverse complement strand
TGCTTTTGACTCCCTCAGTACCACGCTGATACCTACGAATGGCCTCCAATTTCTCATCTAAACTGAATTTAGGCAAAAAACTGCACCTCCATTGTTAGTCGTGTCTAACAAATGGGGTGCAGTTCAGATGTGGCTGCTTTTTTACAATATTATTACTGCGTTAACTCTGGGCCTACCCTTCCAGCGCCTGCTTCAATTCCTCAGGCGAAGCGTCCCACCATTCCTCGTTATGAGAAATCAGCAGACTTTTAAGTGCTGCCTTATCCTCACTTCCGAGATCATCCAGCATGAAACGACGCTTGAGCGCGTAATCCATACGGTTGACGTGATCGGCGAGGATTTTCCAGCCGCGTTTGGCTTCGTCGTCAATCAGCATCTCGCAGGCGGTGGCACCGCCGTACATACGTCCTTCGGGCGTACGATCCACGGCTACCCATACGAGCCATACTTGGCGTCCGTTCGATACATCCTCTTTATTCGTAGAGAACTTGATACCACGTTCTACTTTACTTTTGGCATGCATGGCACCGATATCAATTTTCGCCTCTCCTCGGTCAATGATGACCGGGGACATGCTGTTCAGGTCGATTGAGCCTGCGCCGAAACCCTTATGTTTACTCTTGCCACTGACAATGTTCAGTGCAATCTGTTTTTTGCCGTCCGGCTGATTTTCACTCATGTGTCACTAGACCTCCATTTTCCGTCTTCACACTCATTCTACACTATAAATATTTTAACTAATAATCTCCTGAAAGCAAACATATACATGCTGTAGATGCTTGTCAACGGGAGGTATCCATTGTATGACCCCAGCACGCACTAAAATCGTTTTATTGTCTACACTAGCCCTCGGTCTCCTCGCAGGGACGTTATGGTTTGCCTGGCAGCCCCAACCGCAATCCGACCCGCAGTCCATAGGCCAACCACTATACGGCTCCCTGTCTGAGTCTGCGCTTGCCCCAAATATGGGCAAGCCTCTAGGGGCAAACATCCTGCCTGACCTGCCCAAGAACCCTCCACAGCCCGCTACAGAAATCCTCAGCAAGAGGGTGGTAGAGTACCACATTGATGTGTCTCTGGAAAAAGGACAGGTTTTGCGAGGCACTGAGACACTGACCTGGAAGCATCCGGGCAAGAAAACCGTGAATGATCTGTATCTTCATCTATACCCGAATGCCTTCTCTTCCATGGAAACTACCTTTATGAAGGAATCCGGTGGAAAGCTGCGCGGAGACACCATGCCCAAAGACGGCTTTGGCTCCATGACGCTGACTGAACTAAAAACAGAAGACGGTTTATCTCTCATGCACCGCATCCAATATGTGCAGCCAGATGACGGTAACGCAGGCGACCGTTCGCTCGTGAAGGTGCGTCTACCCAAGCCGGTACGAGGTGGCGAAGAAATCACATTATATATGAAGTTTGAGGTAAAACTGCCCGCCATCTTCGCTCGTATGGGTGCGACAGATGATTTTGTAATGGCAGGGCAATGGTTCCCGAAGCTCAGCGTCTACGAGACTGAAGGACAGCGTGGACGCGCCGAGGAGGGCTGGAACCTCCACCAGTATCATGGTAACTCCGAGTTTTATGCCGATTTTGGAATTTACAGCGTACGGATTCGGGTGCCTGAAACTCATATCGTAGCAGCGACCGGATTTCCCACCCGTGGTGCCGTCCGACAGAACGGCCAAAAAATATATCAATTTTATGCCGATGATGTACACGATTTTGCCTGGTCCGCTTCACCCAACTTTGTAACCGTAGAAGAACCCTTTTCTTCTGCTGAAGTCCCTGGTGTCAAAATCAAGCTCTACCTTGACCCGTCGCACAAGGAGCTCAAAGGGCGCTATATGAGCGCAGCGAAGGCCGCCCTTTCGTACTACAGCAAATGGTACGGGCCTTATCCATATTCCACCCTATCCATCGTGGTTCCACCCAAATCAGGCAATGGAGCCGGCGGTATGGAGTATCCGACACTCATCACGGCCGCTGCTGCGGGTAATCTGAATCCTGGCTATAGTCTGGAACGGACATTAGTTCATGAGATTGGACATCAATATTTCTACGGAATGGTAGCCAATAATGAATTTGAGGAGCCGTGGCTGGATGAAGGCTTCACCTCCTATGCAGAGGAGCGGCTTATGGAGCAAGAATATGGGCTTACCCCCAACCTGCCATTACAATCGGGACAGGTAGCTTCCCCACAGCCGCTAAACCGTGAGTCATGGAAGTATGGCTCAGCTGCTGAGTATGCGCAAAATGCCTACTCTCGAGGCAAGCTGGTACTACGGGGCATTGAACGTCAGGTGGGTATGAAAAAAATGGATCGCATTATGCGGACCTACGTCCAGACGTACCGATTTAAGCATCCGTCCTCAATGGATTTTCAACGTATCGTGGAGAGAGTCACCGGACGCTCATGGAGCCACTATTTTGAACAGTATGTATATGACGGCCAGATGGCGGACTTTTCAGTGGATCACATCACAAACCACAAGCTGGAGAATGGATATGAAGCAGTCGTGACGGTCAGCAAAAAAGGGGCGGATTATCCCAAGATCCCTGTCCAATTTACCTTCAAGGATGGTACCACGATATTCAAGGCTTGGGACGGCGCGGGCAAAAGCACAACTTTTCGGATCAAAAGTACTTCTCCCGTTTCCTATGTAACCCTTGATCCCCTATATACCATTGCACTGGAGAACAAGCATATTAACAATAGCCTAAAGGCCGAATTGGACGAAAAGCAACAAACCCGTTGGAGTGTTAGTGTAACCAAGCTGTTGGAGACACTGCTTGGAAGTCTGTCATGGTGAGGTGTCTATAGATGCGGACTGTTATAAAAGAGGGCTGGGCGCTGGTGCGCATACGATTCTATATCGTTATCATTTTATTTCTGTATCGACTACTGTGGGGGGTGTTTCTCTATCGGCTGGTGCAGTCTGCCGTTATCCCGCTATTGCTCCGTTATCCTGATCAGGGTCAAAACGAACTGGGACAGACCTTATTTTGGATGGAGAGTCAGATTGCTCTGATGGACAGCCGGGAAGTACATGTGTATTTGTGGATACTACTAGGGGCGACTGTACTACGCATACTGATCACTCCCTTCATTAGAGCCGGAATATATCAAAGTCTGCATACCGATGCGACTGAACCGCAAAGCCTGTCCTTTTTCAAGGGTATGAAACGCCATGGCATGTCGTCGCTGTTGTATTACACCATCGAGTTGGGACTGCTGCTGCTTCCCGCCTTTTGGGTAGTACCGAGACTCTACCCTATTGTAGCAGGAGCACTTCAATCTTCCTCTTATCTGCTGCATTTATTGCCCTATGTCATTGGATGGATGGCATACGGATGGTTCATTCGGCAGTGCATCCTGTATATGCAACTGGGTACTGTCGGTGGTCACGCCATACTATCGTCCCTGCTCGCCTTCTTTCGCCAGCTCCTCCCAGCTGTCGGTATATCCCTTTTGCTCGGTGCTTGTGTGCTGCTGGTCTTCGGTCTATTTGGCACCGTGGCGATGATTTGGACTGGCATGCTGGCGCTCATTCTCCAGCAATCGTATCATTTTGTTACTAGTCTGGTCAGGCTGTGGCATATCAGTTCGCAGTACAGACTATGGCATACCGATATCTCTAGTAGAAGCTAAGCCCTGCCTTTATGTTTTTTACTTCATTTCCGTCTGTCGAAAAACATGATTCATACCCGCGCAAACGACACATAACTGAATACTGTTAACAAGATCTGTTCCTGGGACATTAGGAGCAGATTTTTTTTGTAACTTTTTGCAATGAAACATTTGCCAAAGCCAGCCGTCTTTGTTACAATAATCGCAGTGAACTGATAGTAACAACTTTGTAATCTTTATTGTAACCTTTATCTCAAAAATAACGTTATTGTGAATACTGCTCTCCAAGGTGCACATCTTAAGTTAAGCCTAATTCCTGGCACCTAGGAAGCGGGGGAACCAGTTTGGGTGAATTGATCTCGCAACAGAGTGGTCATAGGGGAACCTTCTACCGAATCCTTAAGCTAACCTCGCAGGCATTGGAAGGGGTATATTTTTTTTGAAGAAGAAGCTAACGATCGCAGCTATGGGTCTTGCCATTGCCTTTACATCTTTTACATTCGGTGGCGGCAGTGCATATGCAGACTCTAAGATGGACCAGGTCATCCAAGATGCCAAAGGAACGAACTACAGAAGCGGAGGCACTACACTCGAGGGATTCGATTGCTCCGGCTTCACAATGTACGTATACAACAAACTGGGAATTAAACTTCCGCATCAATCCGGATCACAATTCAAAATGGGATCTTCTGTATCCCGCGATGAAATGAGACCTGGGGACCTGGTGTTCTTCAACACCACAGGAAGAGGCATTTCCCATGTAGGTATCTTCGTAGGTGAGGGGAAATTTGCCCACTCCTCGACTTCACGTGGTGTAGTAGTTAGCTCACTGAACGAAAATTATTACGCTAACCGCTATGTCGGTGCAAAAAGAATTATGAGCACAGACGCTTACCATTCTGTAGCTTCAGACATTCCTGATGACGATAACGTAGAATAACTAACGCACAGCAAGCTAACCCTAGCCGCAATTTGATTCTGGCCGGAATCGAATTGCGGTTTTTTATGTCCACAACATCAGCAATTATTATCTTTACTGACGAACTGAGACCTCAAAAGGTTTCAATTGTAGCGAACATCGTCGGTTTTACCGTCACCGCTGGGGGAGCATATGAGCAGTAATTCCTTCTTATTGAATGTATACCCGACTTAGGTATGAAATAAACACGCTTGCCATTCCTCTGCAACTTGTCTACAATCTGTTGTTAATGATTGAAGTACCTGTGTAAAAGGAGGATGGAACACATGCCGGCCTCAATATCCAACTATCGGATCGTACCGATGGACGAGCATCAAGCCGCTGCAATCTGTGAGTGGCACTATGATCCACCTTATAACATATACGGTTGGCTCCCCTGGGAACAAATGAAGGCGCTTGAAGTCGAATTTGGAAGTCCCACGCTTCGCCAAGAGCAATATGTTGCCGTACTGGATAAAGAGAACAAACTGACGGGATTTGCTCAATATTTTCCTATGATCGGTGTGACCCGGCTAGGTCTTGGAATGCATCCTGACAGATGCGGACATGGCAAAGGCTCTGATTTTGTCCGTGCCATTGCAGAGGAAGCTCAACGACGCAACCCGAAGAATGAAATTGATCTAGAGGTGCTCACTTGGAATGGGCGCGCTATCCGGGCCTATAAGGCGGCTGGATTTGAGCTTACAGATACCTATGAACGCCAGACTCCTGATGGCAAAAAACCATTTTATTGTATGGTATATCGTCCCGAGCACCCAACCCAGATTCTATGATAAAAGCGCCTTCGGCATACAACCACAATGTTGTATAGCGAAGGCGCTTTTATCATCATACGACAGATCATTACAAGCTCAATGACTGCTGCGCATTTTTTCAAAAGCTTCATTATATTGTTGGGCTTCCTTAATATCCACGGCCATAATACCGCCGTCGTCCCAAGAGGTCAAACGCAGAGTCACGGTCTTATAATCAATCGTAATAAATGGATGATGATTGAATGCTTCAGATATAGCGGCAACTTCATCCACGAATGCAATCCCTTTCATAAAACTGGAAAAATTATATTTTCGGACGATCCAACGTCCTTCCTCCAGTTCCCAGCCCTCCAGTTTCTCCAGATGTGCTTCAATCTCTTCTTGTGTAAAAGGCATGTTACGAACTCCTCCCCGTTTATACGGAAGCCTTTCGACCGCTTAAATACGGCCAAAACTACGATATATTGGTGTACATATTACCACGGCCCCGTTGATAAATCCATAAGACGGACCTCAAATCAAAGGGACTGACGTCAGCTCCTCGTCCCCAATAAGTACATAGATGCGATGCTGCTCCGGCTCATAGATCACAACGCCACTCCCTACAGTGATTGTGGGCTCTGTACCCAGTGCATAAAATAAGTCTTCTGCCAAAGCTTCATTGACTTCCTGACGTCCCGCCGGATCCAGCCTGTCCCAATCTTCTGCTTCCATCTCAAAAAATTCATAGCTATCTGGGATGCGCCCCACAGCCTCTGTCAAATCGTTCAAAATTTGTTCATACTCACGCCCATGCTTTACTCCCATGCCATTTCCTCCAATGGTTCCGCCATTCAATACATAATCACCTTATTATACCGGAAATTCGCACTTAACAAAAAAGAGAGTTTTGTCGATAAATACTATAATCCGTCTTGTAATGACGCGCTTGGGGCAAGGACGACCCCGGCGGCATGAAAGGATTCAAAATCTATTCTCATGGATGAGGTGTATCATGCAAATTTCAACCATTATCGGACTTGTGCTCGGGATTGTGTCACTGGTCGTCGGGATGATCTTAAAAGGCGCTCCGGTCGTCAATTTGGTCAATAATCCCGCTGCTTACATGATTATTTTCGTCGGAACGGCAGCGAGTATATTTATGGCCTTCCCGATGGCAGAAATCAAACGGATTCCGAAGCTGTTCAAGGTTATTTTCACCGAACAAAAACTGTTAGACCGCAAAGAGCTCATCGGTACGTTTACCGAGTGGGCATCCATTACCCGTCGTGAAGGTCTGCTCGCCTTGGAATCCAAGGTAGAAGAAATCGACGATCCCTTTATGCGTGGCGGCATGCGAATGATTATTGACGGCAATGATCAGGAATTCGTACGGGACGTTCTGATGGAGGATATCAATGCTACCGAGGATCGACATCGCTCTGGCGCACTGATCTTCTCCCAAGCCGGTATGTACGCTCCAACGCTCGGGGTACTCGGTGCGGTTGTAGGTCTGATCGCAGCTCTGGCTGACCTTAGTGACATGGAAAAGCTCTCTCATGCCATTGCAGCAGCCTTCATTGCGACGTTGCTCGGTATTTTTACAGGTTATGTTCTATGGCATCCGATGTCCAACAAGCTGAAACGGTTATCCAAAAAAGAAGTGGAGCTTAAATTAATGATGGTCGAAGGTCTGCTTTCCATTCAATCGGGGATATCGACAATTGCCATCAGTCAGAAACTGACGATCTTCCTGACTCCGACCGAACGGGCTACATTGACCCAGAAGGATGGCGATTCCAGTGAGTAAAAAGAGACATGAACCGCATGAAGAGCATGCTGACGAAAGCTGGCTGTTGCCATATTCCGACTTAATGACCCTTCTGTTGGCTCTTTTCATTGTCTTATTCGGTATGAGCTCGCTCGACGCCAAAAAATTTGAAACTATGGCTCAATCCCTGAGTTCAGCTTTTAGTGGGGGCACTGGCGTGCTGGATCACTCGGCCGCGAATCCGTCGTCACAATCCATGGATATGGGCAAAAATAAAGAACAAGTATCACAACCCTTAAAATCGAAAGCTACTTCTACCTCTGAACTGCAAAAACAGCTTGCCCAGCGGGAAGAAGAAGATTTAAAAAAGCTTAAAAAACAGATGGATCAATATATTCAAAATAACGGCCTGTCACCTCTGCTGAATACCAAGCTGAACCAATCCCAGCTGATGATCACCATTAGTGATAATGCCCTGTTTTCATCCGGGCAAGCCGAAGTAAAACCGGGAGCGAGAAAGCTGGCCAAGTCTATTTCTAGTATGCTCCAGCAGTTCCCTGGCTATGATGTTATCGTATCGGGTCATACGGATAATGTACCGATCTCCAACAGCCAGTTCCCGTCCAACTTTGATTTGAGCGCCCAGCGCTCTCTGAATTTCTTGCGTATCTTGTTGCTCAATCCAGATCTCGATCCAACCAAGTTTGTATCCATCGGTTATGGCGAGTATCGTCCATTGGCAAGCAATCAAGATGGCCAAGGACGCTCCAAAAACCGTCGTGTTGAAATATCTGTTCTCCGCAAATATCAGAACGGGACACAAGTCATCAGTCCTACCTCAAGCTCGAATGAAGGTTGATTATGCATATGTTATATGAACAAAGGCACCGCCGCATTTTTATGCAGCTGGTGCCTCTTTGTTTAGTGCTTCCTATAATCTGGACTTGTCAGATACGAGGATCATACGCTGTAGGCTATACAAAGCCCCTCTGGCATTAGCTAAGCGTATAATCGAGCATCTGGCCAAGCTCCTGCTTCTCAGCCTCTGTCAGATCACGCCAGGCACCTTTCTGAAGGGACCCCAACCGAATATTCATGATTCGCAGCCGTTGCAGTTTTTTTACTTCATAACCGAAGGCAGCACACATACGCCGGATCTGACGATTTTTCCCTTCAGTCAGGATAATACGGAATACATACTCAGATACACGCGTCACCTCACAAGGTAGCGTCCGCTGGCCGAGTATTTTCACCCCGCTGGACATGCCCTGCACAAAAGACGGTACGACAGGGCGATCCACCGTTACGATGTATTCTTTCTCATGCTTGCCTTCTGCCCGTAAAATCTTATTCACAATGTCTCCATCATTGGTAAGTAAAATGAGACCTTCCGAATCCTTATCCAGGCGTCCAATCGGGAATATCCGCTGTGGGTGCCCCACAAAATCAACAACATTGCCTCTAATATGGCTCTCGGTTGTACTTGTAATGCCCACCGGCTTGTTCAATGCAATGTAGACGTGATCGGACTTCTCGCGCAGTGGCTTGCCATTCACGCGAACATCATCGCCTTCTTCCGCTTGACTACCCAGCACAGCCACTTCGCCGTTAATCGTCACGCGGCCGCTCTCTACCAGCCTGTCCGCCTCGCGGCGCGAGCAAAAACCGGTTTCGCTGATAAACTTGTTAATGCGCAACCTGTGTACCCTCCATTTCTACTAACACACTTCCTCCTGCGCCCAGCCCGTTACTCCGGCTTGGCAATTGGAAGCTGCACCAGGGCTGTCGTTCCCTCTCCCTCTGTGCTTTCAATATCCAGTGTGCCTTTATGACTCTGTATAATACGCTGACTGACCATAAGTCCTAGTCCTGTCCCTGTTTCTTTGTTTGTGAAAAAAGGTTCTCCTAGCTTGGACAGCATTTCTGCGGGAATACCCGCTCCCTGATCCCGTATAGAGATTTTAACGCTTTCTCCCTCCAAGAACAAATGAATCGTGATGATACCACCTTTACTCATAGCCTCCATGCTATTTTTAAGTAAATTAATGAATACCTGTTTTAACTGATTTTCTTCAGCGTATACTAGGGCAGGCTCGTCCGTGACCTGAAGATTGAATACAATGCCCAGCAGGTGCGCCTGACTATCTAGTAAAGAAATCACGTCGCTCACAATATAGCGAACATCCTTTTTCTGAAAATGCACTGCCTGTGGCTTCGCCAGTATTAAAAACTCGCTAACGATCAAATTAATGCGATCCAGCTCAGACATCATAATATCGTTGTGTTTCATATTCAACACTTGATTTTGCTGCTGTAGTTGGAGAAAGCCTCGTAGCGTAGTTAGCGGATTACGAATCTCATGCGCTACGCCTGCCGCCAATTGTCCGACGGTTGTCAGTTTCTCTGATCTGCGCAACAACTCCTCCATTCGGTTGCGACCCGTAATATCACGCGACACGCAGATAAACCCCAAAATTTGGCCTTCTTCATCCAGAATAGGCGACGTGCTCATACTGATCTCTACTGTACTTCCATCCTTACGCATTCTAAGGGTCTCACTTGATACGATGCTCTCTCCCTGAAGCAGGCTCTTCTTCTGAAATTCATACTCCTCCTGTTGCTGCGGAGGTACAAACTCCAGCTTACGACCAACCAATTCCTTCTTGGTCCAGCCGTACAAAGCTTCGAAGGCATGATTGACCCGAACGACGCGATCCTCCTCGTCGGTTACATGAATCGCATCCGCTGTCTGATTAATAACCGATTCCAGATGCTCCTTTACAGAACGGTTCTCCTCATACATCTGTTCCAGTCTTCTCGTGTACATCCCTAGGTTGTAGGCCATCGCATTGATGCGTTCACCCAACTGTGCAAGCTCATGACCACCTTTTATTTCTAGCCGTGTATCAAAATGACCATCAGCCATCTCGTTCACTTTCCCCAGAATCGACTGAATTGGGCGGACAAACAGACTTGCCAGCACATAGCTTCCAATGATTACAACCTCCAAAAGGACAATGGAAATAGCAATTAAGCTTATCAATTGCTTGGAAATAACAGAAGTAATCGTATCATAATTCATAACAATACGGATAACATAGGCTTCGCGGTTAGCCGGGTAAAAAGGTATGTAACTGACGAGAACCCGTTCGCCTTTGATATAGCAGTCTTGTACAATACTCTCCCCGGAGAGGATAGCCCTGGACACGGCCAAACGATCTTCCTTCACTCTCGTTAGTTGATACGTGCCAAATTGGATCGGTTTATTGTACATGTAATAGTATTTCGAATCGTTCCCGTTCTTGTCCATCGAAGCGCCACCAAAGGTTGCAGGGTTAATTCCTGTAATCTCCATGATGCGATAATCCACTTGTTGGGTTTGCTTTACAATCTCATCGGGGCTCAGGATGGTTATGAAATCTTGCACTGAAGTATCCTGAAAGGAAATTCGAATTAAGTAGTTACGTTTTTGGTCATAATAAAATCCCCATTTGTTAATCTGTGAGGAGCCTGAACCGGTGTAGTCAAATGATCCGGTCCAAAAATGATCCAGTTTCTGACCTTGCGCCATTGCAGCCTGTCCGTGCTCATATAATTGGTCAACTGCATTTTTCCAATACCCTGTCAATGGATCAGATGGCGTTACTTCTTTTGGATCCGAGGATTTAACAACCTTATACCCCTGCCCGTCTCGAATCATCAAAGAAATATTAGTATCTCTGTGGAGTGAGGCCACCTTTTGAAGCTGTTCCTGCTGAATATTTCGGATGTCAGGACCTAGCTGATTAGCAGCCAACGTGGCAGAAAGCCACAGATTATATCCGAGCTGCTTGTCAACGGCCTCCCAGCTATGCTGGGTTTGTTCGATAGCTCCTCCGATAATTTTAGCCGTCAGAACCATTTTAGTTTCACTGTCACTTCTTAGATTTTCGTGGGTCGTGTAATAATTGAGTGCGATGTTTAATAAAAGGATAAACAGGACGGACCCCGACAAAATGATCGTTATTCTGATTTTTATCGACACACTGATTTCTCACCTCTTGCCGTATGCTGGCGATTACTGGCAATTGCTAACTCAATGATACCGTAATAGCGCCTGTGATACCAGCATTTACATTTACCGGATATACATAAATACACACCTTGTGTACAGTATTGTCAATAGACGAGGGTTTCCCTACAATATAAGAAGATAATCATCCACAAGTAGTCCACAAATACACAGATTTTATTATAAACTGTGGATAAACCTGTGGACAAGTGCCGTGTTATCCACAATTTTATTCACATCATGTTAACAACGGAATATTTGTTCGTTGGATAATTCCGCGTTTTGAAAGGAGCATTTTCCCAGTGACCACCATTGATCACGCCTATTGGATGAAAGAAGCCATTCAGGAAGCGTATAAGGCAGAAATGTTAGGTGAAGTCCCCATCGGGGCTGTCATCGTAAAAGATAATGAAATCATAGGTCGCGGCTACAATTTGCGCGAGACGGATGCTGACCCAACCGCACATGCAGAGATGGTTGCCATTCGTCAGGCCAGTGAGCACTTAGGCGCTTGGCGCCTGCTGGATTGTAGGCTGTATGTCACTTTGGAGCCGTGTCCAATGTGCGCCGGAGCCATTGTTCAATCACGGGTTCCCCATTTGATATACGGAACTACAGATCCCAAGGCAGGCTGCGCAGGCACGCTGATGAATTTATTACAGGAGCCTCGGTTCAATCATTGTACAGAAGTAACTAGTGGTGTACTGCAGGAGGAATGCGCCTCGCTGTTAACGAACTTTTTTCGGCATCTCCGGCAAAAAAGAGCGGCAGCCAGATTGTCTCCTCCCCCGTCCTCATCCTGAGGGGAAAACGCCCAAAACACTTCATCTCATTGCTAATTCCCATGGAAGGAGACCAACCCATGCCTATGAGCTTGTATAATACGCCTCAAGGTATCTTTTTACGGCCATTTAGCTTGGCGGATAGTGAAGCCCTTCTCGCCCTTAGGCACCGTAATAGGGATTCCCATGCGCCTTATGAGCCGCTTTACGAGGATTCATTTTTCACATTAGAAAAACAGCAGGATTATATCCGTCAGAAATTGCGTCAAGCCGAAGAGGATCGAGGTTACGTGTTTGGTATCTTTCTCTTAAAGGAAGAACGGCTCATCGGTTATATCTCTATTTCCAATCTAGTACGTGGAGTTGGACAATTCGCTGATATCGGCTACATGATGGATCATCATGAACAGGGTAAAGGGCATATGACCGCAGCCTTAAAGTTGATCATACAATATGCCTTTCGTGCCTTATCTCTACATCGTCTCCAAGCGGGTACCCTTTTGCATAATGATCCCTCACAACGTGTATTAAAAAAGTGCGGCTTCCAGCCAGAAGGCATTGCTCGCAAGCTTGTACAAATTCAGGGCGCATGGCAGGATCACCAGATGTTTGGACTTTTAGCTGAGGATGATGTGTGGCAGAGCTAAATGACTGCACAGGGACAACATTAACAGTAAACAAAAAACCGCCCGGCTTATGCCGAGCGGTTTTCTTACATCATATTCGAAAAAAATGATGTTATACAATCATGTCATCCCAAACTTAAGGAGCAACAGTTTGCATTTTTTGTTGCAGCTGTTCCATAGTCAGGACTTGATCACCTGTTGGAATACCCACTTTAAATGCTGCTTTAGCATTGATTTTACTGTATTGCGTGTAGCCTGTTACGGACAATTTTACATTGTCTTTTGTAGCCGGATCATTCATCTCTACATTCGCATTCAGGTCTTGATACACAGGAATGTTATCCTTGTTCAAAGCTGTGTTAATGTCAAACTGTTTCACTGTCAAGTAATTTTTCAACTCATCCAGCTTTTTGCTAACTTCGCTGGTGTTGGATTGCAATTCTTTCTTCGCTTCAGCCAGCTCTTCTTTCTTTACTTGAAGCATGCCAGCATATTCATCTTTAGACATCACATCAAGGACTTTAGGAAGCGCCTTAGTGATAAATGTATTGGTAGCTTGCTTCACATTGTCGTTCGTAATTTTGAATTGAACGACTTGTTTAGCTTCAACGCCTTGTGGCAATTTAGCGTCTTTAGGATCAATATCAAAGAAGTACGTAGCTTGATCATACTCGTTCATAATAGCAGCAATCACTTCATTCGCAAATTTCTGCGATTTTTCCTGATCCATGGCTGCAGGATTAAATTCTTGTCCTGATTGTTTAGCCAGTTCTTGTGGATCAATGACCAGGAATTTACCTACAACATCCTGTGGAAGTGGGTAAAATGGAATATTAGGAATTTTAACGTACAGTTTATCTTTAGTCATTACCATTGGAATCGTGAAGCTGGTGGAAAGATCACCTTTCAAATGAATGCCGAGCGTCATTTCAGATTGGAAAGGTTCTTTTTGGTATACACCATCCAGCGTAATATCAGCATTTTTCAGCATGCTAGTTACCATTGCACTTTGCTCACTTGGAACAGAAGCGGATGTAATGGTCAGTTCCTTAATCGTGAATTGACTTTTGGATTCATAAGAGTTCAACTTCATTGCATTTGCAGTACCAGTCGTAACAGCTTCCTTCGGTTCTAACTTCTTGCTACAACCTACCAGGGCTACCGTCAAAAGCAACACCATAGTGAGTACCAAGACGGATAACTTTTTACTCATTGTGTAGATTCTCTCCTCTCGTAATTAACCCCTTTTTTATGCTAACAAAAAAAATACACACCTCCTATTTTAACTCATATTCTCAAACGGCGAAACACTTATTGGAAAATTTTCTTACAATAAGCACAAAGACACCCTGGCTCTCTTACCAGGGTGTCTACACTACGCAATATATTTTAGGAGAAAGGTCTGCCTGCTTATGAGCCTTCTCTATTATGATGATCCACGTGATTCCGCTGTTTCACCTTCTTGGAACCGGATAACGGCTCTTGCTGATGACTACGCTCCCGCTTTTCGTTACTTCCACCAGAATCCTGTGCTTCGGGGACAGGAATGGCTTTAGGCTTGCCCATTTATGCATCCTCCATTCTCAGTCTATATTTGTGGTACATCAACGAACCCGTTTATTACCATTTAAAATAGGACTATAGATGGTGTAAATCTTCCGTTTTATCGTGATTTAGTGAATCCTGATGACGGCGATCATTACGATCCTGCTGCACTTGCTGTGCCTGATGACTATTAACTGGGCGTTGCTCCAAATCATCAACAATGTTAGACAGGTTTTTATCCAGACCGTTTTTGGCTTTTGTCATGTAGTCTTCCTCCTCATTCCTTCATGACCTACGAGTGCGTCAATGACTGTAATGTTTGGGCACATTGGTGAATATGCCGAGTATAATCGGACACTAACTGCTGAATGATATCTGTTCGTTCATCCACAGACTGTCCGTCCCGTTCTACATCGACTAAGCTAACCTGTACTTCCCGGGAGTCTACATAAGTACATGCAAAATCAAAGGAGTACATTTGTCGGCCTTCTACCTCGATATGGATCCGTATAGCCCGGTTGTCAGCTTCATCTGCCTGTACCTGTGATTTGTCCCCTGAATTCAAAAGAATCGGCAGTTGTTCCTGCCAGGCCTCTACCAGCTTTTGCTGATCTACTGTCATTTCTCGATTCATGCCAGCACCTCCACATCTGATAACGTGTGAAAAAAACGAGCTTTTTATACAACAAAAAAGCCACTCTCCATGATTCCTAATCATTAGCTTATAAAGGCCAATGTATCAGCTATCGTATTTGAATGGCTTGGTTTATTTTAGAATATGGCGGAGAGGATGGGATTCGAACCTATGTGGCTTGCACCCTAACGGTTTTCAAGACCGCTACTACCTATGAAAAGCCGCCGAGCCTTGGTATGACTGGGTTTGTGAAGTCTAATGCAAGAACCGCTACAACTGCTGGCCTGTCTGCAACGCTGCCGTGTCCCCCTTGCCATTATCTGGAGGCAATCAGGTGCACGGAGCTGCCCCGATAGCTCATTTTTATTGCACCAAAACTATAATAACTGATTGAGCTTGCTTTCAGGCTCTTCACCATTTTCTACACGTTTTATATTGTTTATAAAGAAATCATATCTTTTTTTATGAAATTTTCGACCATCAGGCATTCCTGCTGTATGGGGAGTAAGTATCACATTACCCAGATTCCGGAGCTCACTGTCAATAGGAAGCGGTTCAGATTCAAACACATCCAAGCATGCGCCTGAAATATCCCCGTTTTTTAATGCATCAATCAAGTCTCTTTCGTTGACAATCCCGCCGCGGGCTGTATTGATAAAAAGAGCGGTATTCTTCATTTTCTTGAATGCCGCTTTGTTGATCAGTTGTTTGGTTTGTTGATTCAAGGGTACATGTACACTGACTATATCCGATGTGCTTACAAGAGTATCGAAATCCGTCATTTTCACAAAACCGTCAGATTGTACAAGAGCATTTCTCGCATAAGCCAGCACATTCATATCAAAAACCCTGCAAAATGCAGCTACTTTTTTTCCGATAGCGCCCAAACCGATAATTCCAATCGTTTTGCCTTTTAATTCACTCCCTGTATAGTCCAATTGATTTTCATCCATCCTGTTTTTCATGAAAGTATCAAGAAACGGTATGTTTTTATAATAAGACAATATCAGTGCCATTACGTGCTCGGCCACTGCCTGTGCATTCACTCCTGCAGCATTGGCCACCCAAATGCCGAGCTGTGTACAGGCAGGGACATCTACATTATCAAATCCTGCACCCGTCTGTACCAATTTTAATTTTTTTGCGATAGAAAGCAGGCTGTGATCCACTTTAATATGTTCAGGAATAATTACCTGGCAATCTTCAATATGATGCAGCATTTCTTTTCCGGGCGGGACAATTACAACATTCCAGTCTTGAGGAAAATACCTTACAATATTTGATTTCGAGGTCTCGCTAAAATAGCCAACTATGAGAATCTTCATTGCTAAACCACCTTTCATTACCTATACCATTTCTTCGAAGAAAACCCGTTTGATGATCTTCATTTTATCCTTTTGAAGAAGAAGTAATTATTTCCATATTATAGACTTCGTCGGCAGTAAAACCTCTTGAAAGGTCATTGATCGGTGCATTTAGGCGCTGCAGGATCGGACCATATGCCTCAAAGTTTCCAAGACGCTGCGCTATTTTACAACCAATATTACCGGCATGAATACCTGGGAATATGAAAACGTACTATAATAAAATTTGACCCCTCGTCCTTATTAAAGATAATTTTAAACATAGAGAATAATGTTGTAAAACTCAAATATTTTGTGAACTATATTAATCATTTCTATATATTGAGGAGGTATTCTATGTATTTTCCTGGGATTGAAGCGTTTTTAGCTATCGTACGGACCGAGAGTATAAGCAAAGCGGCCGAATTGCTGCACCTGTCACAAGCTACGGTGAGCTATCGGTTAAAGACATTGGAACAGGAAATGGGTGGCCTTTTGGTTGAGCGAAGAAAAGGGGCACCCAAAACCAGTCTGACCCCAAAAGGGGAAAACTTTTTTAGCATTGCGGAAAGATGGGATGCTCTCTGGAGGGAAACACAAATCTTGCAGGCTAGCGGTTCGCAGTTAAGTCTGGCAATAAGCGCTGCCGAAAGTATAAGTCAATTTGTTTTGCCTCCTGTATATAGAATGCTTAATCAGCATACCCCGTCCATCCGACTGCAAATTCGTACGCAGCATACTCAGGAAGCTTTTGATAGTATCGAGCGGCGCGAGATGGATGTGGCGTTTGTGGTGCGAGAAATCGTGTCGCCTAGTGTCACTGTTAAACCGTTTTTTACTGAAGAAATGATGCTGTTGCGCCTGGCTGTGTCGGGGCGGCAGGCCGGAGATACTGTTGAAATGGAAGAATTGGCGGCGCAAGACGAAGTCTTCGTAAATTGGAATAGAGAGTTTCAATTCAGACATGACCAGTGGTGGGACCCTCTTTGCCCGTCCCGTGTTCATCTGGACTCAGCGGGACTCATCACTACTTTTTTGAAGGACGCTAGACAATGGTCGATAGTTCCCGCTTCGATTGGCGCACATATGATGCGGATGGGAGATTTTGTTCTTCAGAAACTATCGGTATCGGTGCCTCCAAGAATATGCTATAAGGTAACTCATAAGTTTCCAAACCAAGCTTTACACGAGCCCCTTCGTATTCTTGATAACTATCTGCAAGATATATTTGGTATACAATGATCTGACCTGTCGAGATATTAGTTGCAATTGATTATAGGCCTGCAAACTGATGTATGAAAAAAATAGAGTATGCGGTGTAATAGCGTTTGAACAGCCCCTCCAGTGTCAGAATCTCAGGCGATACGCTCGCTCTCTCATCCTGCGCCACCCGAGACGTTTCCAAAACCGATGGACTCAGACGGTCGAGAAACCGCTGGGGAATGTCCAAACTATTCTTCCGCTGCCCGCGTTTACGCGGTTTGCCCCCCGTGTTTGTATTCATAATCCTATACCTCCGTCAGATGTTTATCCAACGGTCACGAACACAAAAAAACGCACCACACCGCTATCCAACGGTAAAGTGCGTTTTAGTCATACTTGCTACAAATCCTTATGCAGCAAGTAAATTATTAAACTGACGGAGAGGATGGGATTCGAACCCATGTGAGCTTGCACTCTAACGGTTTTCAAGACCGCCCCGTTATGACCGCTTCGGTACCTCTCCAGGTGGTAAATGGATAAAGCTGCTTCCCTTTCAAACATACTCAGGCGCAACAAAATTATTTTACCACAGAACTTCTAAGAATGCAACACTTACTGTTTAGGAGCAATAACCTCAATGCCTCGCATGTATGAACGCAACACTTCTGGAATCACGATGCTTCCGTCCTCTTGCTGATAGTTCTCCAAAATAGCAGCCACAGTCCGCCCTACAGCCAATCCTGAACCGTTCAGCGTATGTACAAATTCAGGCTTTGCCTTCGAATCTGGACGAAACCGGATGTTCGCACGACGCGCTTGGAAGTCTTCCGTATTTGAACAGGAAGAAATCTCACGGTACATGCCACTCTCAGGCAACCATACTTCCAGATCGTACGTTTTGGCAGACGTAAAACCCATATCTCCAGTGCAAAGTGCCAGCACGCGATATGGAAGTCCGAGCAGCTGTAAAACACGCTCAGCGTTATTCGTCATTTTCTCCAATTCCTCATAAGAGGTATCCGGGTGAACCAGCTTAAGCATCTCTACCTTATTGAACTGATGCTGACGGATCAGGCCACGTGTATCACGTCCTGCTGATCCTGCCTCCGAGCGAAAGCAAGAGCTGTATGCCACATAATATTTCGGAAGCTGCTCCGCATTCATAATCTCTTCACGGTGGTAGTTCGTTACCGGAACTTCAGCCGTAGGAATGAGATAATACTCAGTATCACGCAGCTTGAACAAATCTTCTTCAAACTTCGGAAGTTGACCCGTTCCGTACAAGCTGTCCCGATTTACAATGTATGGAGGAAGCATTTCTTCATAACCATGCTCACTGCTGTGCAGATCCATCATAAAGTTAATCAGCGCACGCTCTAATCTTGCTCCCAGTCCTTTGTAGAACGTAAAACGAGAACCCGTTACCTTGGCTGCTGCCTCAAAATCAAGGATATCTAGATCCTGAGCCAATTCCCAATGCGCTTTGGGTGTAAAAGAAAACTCGCGCGGTTCCGACCAGCGACGGATTTCTACATTATCCTCTTCCGATGCACCTACAGGTACTGTATCATTAGGGATATTCGGAATAGACATCACCAATTCATCGATCTGAACTTCCAGTTCGCGTACTTGCTCATCTAATTCTTTGATACGATCGGAGACTTGACGCATTTCTGCAATAAGATCATCCGCATTTTCCTTGTTCTTCTTCAACTTGGCTACTTCACCGGATACCACGTTCCGACGATTTTTGAGCCCTTCACTTTCTTGAAGTAACTCACGACGGCTTACATCCAGATCTGTAAAACCATTAATCAGATCCAGAGATTTCCCCCTGTTCTGCAAAGCTTTCTCAACCCGACCAAGCTCATTACGTAAAATCTTTATATCTAACACAGGTAATCCCTCCTACACTACAAACCTGACTTTCACTATTCGCGGACCATATCCACAAAATATTGATGTAACCGGTAATCGTCTGTTAACTCCGGATGGAAGGATGAAGCCAGCAAATGACCCTGACGGGCTGCCACGATCTCGCCGTTATACTCAGACAGCACATCTACTCCCGTTCCAACAGACTGTATTAATGGCGCGCGTATAAATACAGCACGTACCGGTTCCTCAATCCCTTTAATGTTCAAATCTGTTTCAAAGCTTTCTCTTTGGCGACCAAATGCATTACGCGATACTGTAATATCCATAAGTCCCAAATGTGCTTCTTCCTGTCCTTGAATCGTTTTAGCCAGTACAATCAATCCCGCGCAAGTGCCAAATACAGGCTTGCCTTGATTGGAAAACTGACGTATAGCCTCTATGAAATCATACTTGCGCATTAGCTTACCAATAGTGGTGCTTTCACCACCGGGAATGATAAGACCGGACAGCTCATTGAGCTGTTCGATCTTCTTCACCGCTATACATTCCGCACCCGCACGCTCAACGCTACGTATATGTTCAGCTACAGCGCCTTGCAGCGACAATACACCTATTTTCATGCCGGTCCCTTCTTTCTTACCAACCACGATCCTGCATGCGCTCATGCGGTGCCAGTTTGGAAATTTCAATGCCTTTCATAGGAGTTCCCAAATTCTTGGAGACTTCTGCAATCAGCTTGTAATCCGTATAATGAGTGGTCGCTTCCACGATTGCACGTGCAAACTTCTCAGGGCTATCCGACTTGAAAATACCAGAACCTACAAAGACGCCATCAGCGCCTAAATGCATCATTAACGCGGCATCGGCAGGTGTTGCTACACCACCCGCTGCAAAATTGACCACTGGCAGTTTGCCAAGCTCATGCACTTCCAACAGCAGTTCATATGCAACTCCGAGGTTTTTCGCTTCTGCATACAGCTCGTCCTTCGACAAGTTTTGCACCTTGCGAATTTGACCATTGATAAAACGCATATGCCGAACGGCCTCAACAATATTCCCAGTCCCCGGTTCGCCCTTCGTACGGATCATAGATGCACCCTCACCAATACGTCGCAGCGCTTCTCCCAGATCCTTGGCTCCACAAACAAATGGAACGGTGAACTCACGCTTATCAATATGGAAAACTTCATCCGCAGGTGTCAGCACTTCGCTTTCATCGAGATAGTCAACACCGAGAGATTCCAGTACTTTTGCCTCTACATAGTGACCGATACGAGCCTTAGCCATAACAGGAATAGAAACAACCTTCATAACTTCTTCCACAATCGTTGGGTCAGCCATACGAGCAACCCCACCAGCTGCACGGATATCCGAAGGCACCCGTTCAAGAGCCATTACAGCTGTAGCTCCTGCTGCCTCTGCAATTTTAGCCTGCTCAGCGTTCATGACATCCATGATTACGCCACCTTTTTGCATCTCTGCCATACCTCTTTTTACACGCGAAGTTCCCGTTTCCATGTCGTTGCCTCCTATAAGGGTTACGTTTAGATTCTAACTTAATATTTTACCGCACGAATGCCAAATACACAATCATTTCAAGCTGCAAAATAAGTAATGAAAAACAAGGTAGATCGCTTAGCTTCGCTTTTTTAGAAGAGGTTCTTAATTCCCTGGAACAGATCTCCGAAGAAATCACCGATTGCCCGGAAAAGCATTCGGAACCAGCCGCCCTCTTCTACTGCCGTCGTAGTAACCAGATCCACGGTTTTCGTCTGCCCTTTATCCACACCGTCTGTCTTGTACGTGTACGTAATTGTTCCGACTTTGGCCCCTTGCTTCAAAGGTGCCACCAGAGAGCTTGCTGGTGTAATGTTCGTTGTAAAGGTTACCTTAGGATTGCTCGCACCCTTAGGTACGATAAAGCTTACTGCATCCTTGGTGACGATCGGTACTTCTGTTTCCGTACCTTTGGTCACTGGCACATTCTCAACACCCTTAACCACCGTCTTTGGAGCAATAACCTGCTTCACTTCAAAATTATCAAAACCATAGTTCAGCACTTTAGCTGTCTCTGTAAAACGGTGTGCATCTGAATCAGCTCCCATAACTACACTGATGAGACGCATTCCGTTGCGTTCAGCGGTTCCTGTAAAACAGTTTCCAGCATTAGCCGTGTGGCCTGTTTTCATCCCGTCTAAACCTGGGTAAGCAAACTTTCTAAAGTTAGTAATATTTTTGTTTGCTTCTAGCATCCAGTTATAGTTAATAATTGGCGCCTTGTCAGTAGGACGGAATTTGTAAGATTGAATTGTCGTAAATCGTGTGTAATCTGGATGATCTTTAATGATGTAACCAGCCAGAGTAGCTGCATCTCTCGCTGTCATCACAGTTTCCCGGTCTGTATCCGGCTGGAAGCCTTTCGGCATATCACCACGGTCCAAACCAGTCGAGTTGATAAAATACGTATTTTTCATGCCCATTTTCTGAGCTGTTTCATTCATTAGTTTTACAAAGTCCTGCTCAGTTCCAGATACGCGTTCAGCAAGGGCTACTGTTGCATCATTAGCAGAACCTACCGCCATTGCAATATAAAGCTCTTCTACCGTATGTTGATCCCCTTGAGCCAAAAAAATACGTGATCCAATACTCTTAGAAGCATTCTCGTTAACCGTAACCTTATCCGTCCACTTGAGTTTACCTTGCTTAACCTGCTCAGCCACGATGTATTCTGTCATCATTTTAGTCATACTAGCTGGTGGAAGTGGCTCATCTGGATTCATAGACAGCAA
The DNA here is from genome assembly GCF_037027525.1 of Paenibacillus sp. 203. NCBI lineage: Bacteria > Bacillati > Bacillota > Bacilli > Caryophanales > Paenibacillaceae > Paenibacillus > Paenibacillus sp. 203. Next base: position 2,875 of record NZ_JAXCHD010000024.1, on the reverse strand, counting down.
TACTTGTCCAGTGGAAGGCTCGATCAAAATGGCGGAACGTAGTGCCAGACTAGGGGGGTTAATAGAACCTGTCCCCGTAATATTGGTTGCCTGTGTTGCCGCTCCAGCTGCAAAAGTAGCCACGCTCGGATCGAAATTGCCTACCACAGGCAATGCCGACATATACATCATATTAAGCACCATGACTGCAGTCACACTCTTTTTAATCATGCTGCGTTTTTTATTTTGCTTTAAAATGTTCGCTTTCAAATGAATACAAACTCCTCTCATACCTCAACCCGATCCGCTATGTATAACGAGACGGTGGTTATAGCCTCAACTTGGCCAATGTAATTAATGTTTAAGTGTTATAAAATCCAGTTTCACTTCGTTTGCTTAGTTGTATCCTGTCATGAGCATTTTCTGCTCGAATCTTCTTCACTGGTAGGAATCGTCCAAAAGACCTACGTGTCCTAATTCGTCAATAATTTCGTCAAAAAGGCGGACACTTGTCTATTCTATCACAGGGGTATCTCTAAAAAAAGACAGGCAGAGCGAAATACGCTCTGCCTGTCGTCAAATCTACTACAGCCGAACTTTATAGAGAGTAATTTGGTGCTTCTTTCGTAATTTGCACATCATGCGGATGGCTCTCACGCAGACCAGCGCCTGTAATACGGATAAAGCTTGTATCATTACGAAGCTCCTCAATATTAGCTGTACCGCAATAACCCATACCGGAACGAAGACCGCCCAACAGCTGATGAACAGTGTCGGAAAGTGGTCCTTTATAAGCAACGCGTCCTTCAATGCCTTCCGGTACCAATTTCTTGTCGTCATCTTGGAAATAACGATCTTTACTACCTTGCTTCATCGCAGCCATAGAACCCATACCACGATATACTTTAAAGCGGCGTCCTTGATAAATTTCAGATTCGCCTGGGCTTTCTTCCGTACCTGCAAAAAGACTTCCCAGCATTACCGCAGAAGCGCCTGCCGCAATGGCCTTTGTAATTTCACCGGAGTATTTAATACCACCATCTGCAATGATCGGAATATTATATTCACGTGCTACTGTTGCACAATCATAAATTGCTGTTACTTGTGGAACACCAATCCCTGCGATTACGCGTGTTGTACAGATGGAGCCTGGACCAATACCGACTTTTACGACAGATGCTCCTGCTTCAATCAATTCGCGCGTTCCGTCACCAGTAGCTACATTACCTGCTACAATCGTCAGATCAGGATAAGCTTCACGCAACTTGCGAACCGCTTCAATAATGTTAATATGATGGCCGTGAGCAGAGTCCACAACAATCATATCCACACCAGCTTTTACAAGTGCTTCAGTCCGATCAAATGTATCCTTGGAAATGCCGACAGCCGCACCGACCAGAAGACGCCCTTGTGCATCTTTCGCTGCGTTCGGAAATTGAATAGCTTTCTCAATATCTTTAATGGTAATAAGACCTTTGAGATAATTTTCATCATCGACCAAAGGGAGCTTTTCAATTTTATGCTTTTGCAAAATGACTTCCGCTTCCTGTAAAGTCGTACCCACAGGTGCAGTTACCAGTTCTTCCTTCGTCATGACTTCACTGATTTTAAGGTTAAAATCGTGAATAAAGCGAAGATCGCGGTTAGTAATAATACCCACTAGTTTGTTTTCTTCATTTACAACAGGTACACCAGAAATACGGTATTTACCCATAACTGCTTCAGCATCAGATACCAAATGATCCGGAGTCAATGAGAATGGATTGGTGATAACACCACTCTCCGAACGTTTAACCCGATCCACCTCTACTGCTTGCTGTTCAATCGACATATTTTTATGAATAATACCGATACCGCCCTCGCGAGCCATCGCAATTGCCAACACTGCCTCAGTAACAGTATCCATACCAGCACTCATCAAAGGAATATTCAGCTTCACGTTATCACTCAAACGAGTCGCCACGCTTACTTCTTTGGGCAGAACCACCGACTTGCGAGGTACCAGCAAAACATCGTCAAAGGTAAGGCCTTCCTTACCGAATTTATCTTCCCACACCAAGATGATCCTCCTTCAAATTGTTTAGTCTGTATTGGTCTTGTTGTCTGTCCGACATGGACAAATCAAGGCTCTCTGAAAATATATTATTGCAATCTTAGCAAAGCGGTATAGGGGTGTCAAGCCTTCATCAATAGCCCTAACCTTTAGTATTTCCCTGTACAAACAACTGTACTCCTACGAAGGACAACCTTTAAAAATAAGCGTTTCCAAAGGTAATAGCTATTCACAAAAGCATATCTCCTCTTTGAATGCACAGCATAGAAGCAATTATATATGTGGTTTGTACCGTAATATACCAAAGAGGACCATGATCTCAATGAGATCATGGTCCTCTTTACTTGTTGCTTGGCGACGTCCTACTCTCCCAGGACCCTGCGGTCCAAGTACCATTGGCGCTGGAGGGCTTAACGGTCGTGTTCGGGATGGGTACGTGTGGAACCCCTCCGCTATCGCCACCAAACATGAATTTGCTGTGCAAATTCTTCCGTATGGTTATTCGGTTCATCACTTATCGTGTGAATGAATAGCCATGCGCTTATTGTATGTATTTCTACATACATTCAAGGTTACACCCTGAAAACTGGATCCGAAACTCATTTGCGTTTTATTTTTAGGATAAGCCCTCGACCGATTAGTATTGGTCAGCTCCATGCATTACTGCACTTCCACCCCCAACCTATCTACCTCGTCGTCTTCAAGGGGTCTTACTCATTGGGAAATCTCATCTTGAGGGGGGCTTCACGCTTAGATGCTTTCAGCGCTTATCCCTTCCGTACATAGCTACCCAGCGGTGCTCCTGGCGGAACAACTGGTACACCAGCGGTACGTCCATCCCGG
>NZ_JAXCHD010000023.1:0-26994 GCF_037027525.1 Paenibacillus sp. 203 | reverse complement strand
CTTGCATGTATTAGGCACGCCGCCAGCGTTCGTCCTGAGCCAGGATCAAACTCTCCATTAAAGACCAACCGAGGCTGGTTTATAGAAAGAGCGATAAGCTCATTTTGAAACTGACGAGATAAAAATACCTCTTGTTTGATTTTGCGAACAAAATCATTTTACTCACTCGTTGTTCAGTTTTCAAAGATCAATTTTCTCATTCGGCTTTTCTTGGGCCGGATAAATAATATATCATACTTTGGCGATTCATACTACTGGTAAATAATAACTCATAGACGATCTTTTGAATTTTTGAACCATTACATCGCAGCCTATCTTACGGCCGGATGAATAATATATCATTTAGGTTTGCTGAATACTACATGTAAATTATACCGATTTATTCGTTCTATTAGCTCCAGCCCATCTCACGTCTCGTTCATGATTTGAAGAATAAATCCCTGGGTATCAAACCAGCTATAAGCTGTTTATACTTCTTTCACCGAAAGAGCGAAGAAAATTTGCTGTGTATATATTTTTTAAAGGCTCAGCCATCTTGCTCTCCTTTGGTGTCCAAATGTAACGATAGTTTTACCTTTGTCTATGATATAGCCTTATCATGGCGAGGCCAGACATACTAAAAATGCCAGGTTCTATGATGAGAACCTGGCACTGACATGCAGGGCTTATGAATTGTGGGAAGGGGCAACTCTTCCAATCTCTCCAGAAGGAATCTGATACTGGCGGATATCCTTAAACAGAAACATAATCAATCCGCATAGTACAGTAATCAGTCCACTGAAAAAAAGAACCTCACTCAGAGAAAACCGTAAAGCTAGCGCCCCTCCAATCAAGGCCCCTAATGGCAGAGCCGCATTCGACAAGGTGCTTAAAAAGGCTGTAACACGTCCCAGTAACGGCAGCGGTGTAATAATTTGAATCAAAGACGTTTGCAGCACATTGATGATGCCAGTAAAAATGCCTAATAACAGTGCTGCCAGCAGCTTCATCCACATCTCGGGCACCAGGGAAAAGACATAGATTGCCAATCCCATGGCTACCCAGGAAACCGCGATGGTAATGCCGTTCTTTTTCAATACACTGACCAGAAAGGAACCGATGAAAATACCGATAAAGTAGGCTACATACAGCAAGCTGTAGTAGATCGGCGAGCCATAGGATACTGCGATAGAAGGCATGGCAATGACCAAGATCGCCATCGAAAAGTTTGTCAGCGCAAAGAACGGAAGCATAATTCTCAGGAAGGTGTGCCGTTTTACAAAAAGATACCCTTCTTTCAATTCGTTCAGATAGTATACGATCTTTAACGAACTCCTTCCGTTCGTGTCTTCCACCGGAGGAGCATCAATTTGCTTGTTGAGCCTGACATATACAAAGCCTGCCAGAAACAGCATCGCGCCGGCTAGAAAAAAAGTAGTTTTCATCCCCATTGCGATGATGAGCGAGGCTCCAGCCAGATATCCGACAATATTAATAACCTGATCCGTCGACGAAATCATGGAATTCGCCCGGACAATCAAATCCGGCGAGCCTATCAATTGCGGCAGCATTTTACTATTGGCCGGATAAAACAGTGTTGAGAAGCAAGATGCAATGAATACAATAACAAGGATAGCGACCAGATTGACCATCCCCTCCTGAATGAGAAACGGGACGGCCAAAATTAGCACAGCCTGCGTAAACAAGGCGATGCTGGCTAACAAAGGCGGTGAATAACGGTCCACCACAGGACCCACGAGAAAGCTGAAAATCGACGCCGCAGATACGGCCGTATACGTGAAGCTGGTCATTGCCACCGACTGTGTCGATTGCTGAACAAAATACAGCAGGACGATAGAATAAATGCTGTCTGCGATATTGGCAAGAGTACGAGATGCAAAAAATCGGATAAAACGGCTATCCTTAAATAATAGATTCACATCTTCATCTCCTTACTGCAAAATGGTCAAAGCATTCAAGAGCCTGTCACTAGCAGTCTGGAAGATTTGATGGATATACTGGTCGTTCTCATGATATGGAATGGTAAGTGAGATTTTCAGAATATCCCCTACATGCTCTGACTCAAAGAAAATAACCTTGTTAACATTGGCCTGTGTGCCTTCGGTATGCAGATTGTCGAGCAATTCTGCATCCTCTCGTCCCTCACCCAAATAGTTGAATACGATAGGCAGCTGTTCAAGTCCTTTTATCAAAATGCTGCTGGATATCGGGTAAGCTTTCTCCATTTCAGCATTGAAGATTAGATTGAAAAAGTTCAAATGATAGCGTGAAGCAAAGTCCAGGTAGGTATGGATACTCTTTTCATAGGATTCAGTGTCATCTTCCTGCAGCACAACGGGTATATGATCAATACACTCGCCTACGGTTCCAAAATAGTTTCGGTCGCCATATTGTCTTCCATAATTAGTAATCCAAAGCGGAACATCAGAGAGTTGGAAATAGCTGCTGAAAAAACGTACAGCCATTTGAAGCGAAATGTCCCACATATTCGCAGCGCCGTGCTGCTCTGAAATGTCGCTTAAATTCAGCTCCCAACGATATCTGGTAGTGTCCGCATAGTTGCGTTCTTCGGTCAGCACGTGGATACGATCATTATTCTCACCAAACGTCTGGAGTTTGAATTGCTCGCTGATTTCCTGATCCCCGATTCCTTGAGGGCCTTGGCGGATATGGTTTACATATTCCCGGTATTGAACCTCTTTTGTCGCATGTGCCGTCTGCTGCGGACGATGATATTCATCAAGGAGTTGTCTGCGCAGGATGTCACTGCTCGTAGCATCAAAAATGATGTGCGAGCAAGGAAACAATAGCAGATGTTCCCGCAAATTTAAGCGAATCAGGACGATTCGGTACTGCAGCGACTGTGAAAGTTCATAAGGTTCTAAAAATAGCTTAGAGGCAATGGAAGAAAGAAGCCTGCGTTGTGCTTGTACCGGCTGACCGGAGAGATCAACAGTCGGTAAAAAAAGATGCTCTGGAGCTGGACGCAACTCCCATTCCCATGCTCCGGACGATTGAACAAGTACGCTTCTTAGCAATTCATGGCGTTGAAGAAGCCGCTGAATCGTTACAGTCAAACGCTCGGTGTTCAAGTAGCTATCTAACTGCACAGCCATACCCGAGCCTGTAAAATGTTGCAAATGGTAATGCTGAGCTGGTGCAAGCGGATAGCGTCCAATAGCATCCAGACTTAGTATATTGGTATTCCAGTCTGTATTTAACTTAGCAATGCTGGCAAGCCATACATCGGCCTGTTGTTTAAGCAAGGTTTCTTGTTCTTCGTTTGTCGGTATAGCTCCGAGAATTCTATCTGGTTCATCGGTTCCCCAGCGAACGATATAATGCGGGTGCAGGTCTGGATGGATATAAGATTGGATAAATTCAGAGATTGCCTGAACTTGTTCTACACAAAAAGGCTCTACTTGCAGGAACACATAGTTTTGCTTATCGGTGGATACGGACTGAAGCAAGACCTGGACACCAAATGCTTCTGTAATAGCCCGCTCAACCTCCTGAGCTTTGGCAATGAGCGTATCCGTGTTCACTCCGCCCTCTTCACCACGTTGTAAAAGATCGGACAAGCTTCTTATCGTCTGATATTGAAGCAATTCGTGTATATCCAGCGGAATGTTCGATTCCTGTACTTTCGATACCAGTTGAATGGCCTTCAGTGAATGACCTCCAAGCTCGAAAAAGCCGTCGTCAATGCCGACCTTTTCAACGCCAAGCACCGCTTGCCACAGGTTCGCCAACTGTTGTTCCACTTCATTTCTTGGAGCAACGTATTCCATATCGGAACCGTTGGTCATTTCTGGCTCAGGCAATGCTTGGCGGTCGATTTTACCGTTCGTTGTCAGGGGAAACGCCGGCAGGAACACATACTGGGCAGGAATCATATAATCCGGCAACTGGCCAGTCAAATGGGTCTTCATATCACTCTTGGATAGCGGTACGTCGGTTGAGATATAAGCACAGAGCGTTTTTTGACCATCCTTCGTGCTTTTTACCGCTACGTGCGCCTCCCGAACTGCATCATGTTTCATGAGCTGGGTTTCAATTTCGCCGGGTTCAATACGATATCCGCGGATTTTAACCTGCTGGTCTATCCGTCCGAGATACTCCAGATTGCCGTCCGGTAGCCATCTGCCCAAATCACCTGTCCGATATATTTTTTCGCCCGGAATGAATGGATTAGGGACAAAATTTAGCTGGGTCAGATCATCCCTGTTTAGATAGCCGCGCGCCAGACCATCCCCACCAACACAAATTTCCCCTTGAGCACCAATAGGCAGCAGCCTGCTTGAAGAGTCCAAAATATAAACAGTTGAATTGCCAATTGGGCGACCAATAGGAATGCGGTTATATTCCTTATCAATCGGGAAATAAGTAGAGAATGTTGTGTTTTCTGTGGGGCCATAGACGTTGATAACGTTCACTCCCGGAGAATGCGCTCTAACCGTATTAATGATCCCAGGTAAAAGCACATCCCCGCCCACCAGCAAGTGCTTGAGCGAAGCAAAGAGATCTGGTTTATGCTGTGTGAGTTGGTTAAACAAGGGCGATGTCAGCCACATCGTTGTAATTTGATATCGATCCAGCGCTTCACCAAGCTGAACAGCATCCAAGATTACGGATTCCGGTACAATGTACAAACGCAATCCGTTCAGCAATGCTCCCCAAATTTCAAAGGTACAGGCATCGAACACGAGCGCCCCGGTCAGCAAAATGCGTTCGTTCTCGGCAAATGGTACGTAATTGGTGTTCTTCACCAGCCGTATGACATTCCGATGTTCAATCATGACACCTTTGGGACGTCCAGTTGAGCCAGATGTATACATGACATAGGCCAGATCGTCTGCCGTTGTCGATTCGGAAAAAATGAAGTCGTCGGAGTCGTAGGAGCTGATGTCGGCCAGATCCAGAACAGTACCGGAAAAATCGAAAGTGTTCATCTGTTTACCCTTGTCAGATAGGGTTAGCAGAATTTCGCTACCGCTATCCTGAAGCATAAACATAATCCGTTCCTGCGGATAAGAAGGCTCCAGTGGCAAGTAGGCTCCACCCGCCTTCAAAATACCAAGAATACCGATAATCATTTCTGGTGAACGTTCAGTCAAAATGCCTACGATGGTATCCGGCGCAACCCCCAGTTTCCGCAGCTTCGAGGCCAGTTGATTAGCTTTTTTATTTAATTCGCGGTAGGTTAGCTCACGATCTTCAAATACAATAGCTACTGCATCCGGTGTTTTCTCTGCCTGTTCTTCAAATCCGTAATGTATGGTGTGGTCCGATGGATACGGTCTCCGTGTATCGTTAAAAGCAAATATGAGCTGCTGTTTTTCCTCCGCTGTCAAAAGATCAATCTCCGAAATCTGGATATTTGGATTTTGAATAACTTGCTCCATCATTTGGATGAGGTGAGCAGCCAATTGTTTGATCGCATTTTTGTTATACGTCAACGCGTTATAGCTAAATTTGATTTCCAGCTCTCGGCCAGGCATGACGATTACATTCAAATCATAATTGGTCTGTTCAATATCCTCTATTTCACCAACACGGAGGGTTTTAGGATTTTTTTCCAGGCCCGTAAGTTCTTCCGAAACGGGAAAGTTTTCAAAGGCGACAATATGCTGGATCAGGTTTTGTTTTAGTACACTATGGGCTTGAATATCAGCCAAGGAAAAATAGGAATACCGATTGGACTCCATCAAGGAATCCTGTATAGACGTAAGCAAGTCGGAAAACCGCAGGTCAGTGGAGCTTTTAACACGTACAGGTAGGGTATTAATGAATAATCCGACCATGTTTTCAATCCCGGGGATTTCATCAGGTCTGCCCGATACGACAGACCCGAAAATGACGTCCTTACTGTTGTTGTGCGTTTGTAGTAATAAGCCCCAAACGGTTTGAAATAAGGTGCTGACGGTGACACGGTTTTGCTTGGCGATTTGTTCCATGCCTTGGGTCAGCTGCTCTCCCCATGTGCATATGAGTTGCTCTACCTGAAATGAAGGATCGACGGATCGAGTATAGCCGGGCACGACAGTTTCATTTTCAAAATCAGTCACATATTGTTTCCAGTATGCTGCTGCTTCCTCTTTATTTTGTCTTTCCAACCACTGAATAAAGCTGCTAAATGGATGGACAGGCTCTAATTTTAAAGGAGTATCGTCCCGAAGTGATGTGTAAATATCAAAAAAATCTTTGGCTACCGCCCTCAGGCACCAGCCGTCCATAATAATATGATGAGAGATCCAGATGAGCTTTGAGGTGTCCTCATCCCACTGTACAAGCGCTAACCGGATGAGAACCTCCTTTTCCAGATCAAAACCTCTCTGCCGCTCTTCCTGTAAAATGGCTTGAAGTCGTCTGTGCTTTTCCGCATCCGGTAAACTACGCACATCTTCGGTATGGACAGGAGCAGCTAATCGTTCCTTCAGTACAACCTGAAGCGGACGATCCGCCTCCTTATACATGAATACCGTACGGAAAATATCATATCGGTCAATCAGCTTTTGTAAGCTTCGGCTGATTAGGTTGGTATCCATAGCTTCATGAATGGTAATAATCGTTTGTTCGAAATAAGCCTCTGACTTTTCATCAAGTATGGAATGAAATAGCATTCCCTCCTGCATCGGGGATAGCGGATAGAGGTCTTTAATTTTCACTTGCTGGTTTAACAGCTTATTTGACAAGCGATTTGCAATATTTTCAAACTGGTCCAGAGACAATTGCCCATATGTAAAATCCGTCGGGCTTTGTTCTGCTGTATCCTTGGCACAGCAATGGCGAATAAGTTCGATCAGATGATTCTTAAAGCTGGCTGTAAGTCGCTCCACCGTCGATGCTTCATATTCACGTGCGTTGTATTCGAATACAATACGGAGTCTTTCGTCAGCCACCGCACCATGAATATCAAAGCTGGGCGCTTTTTTAGTCAGAGGGTTGATTTCAGTACCGGCAAACGTGGATAGTGGCGAGGTACGCCATGTCGTACCTTCTCTGGCTTCTCCGTCAAAGCTAAAGCTGATCTCAGGTGGCTTGGCAGAAAAAAGAGCTGCCCTATCCTGCTGCTCCCTGTCGGTCAAGTAGCGTAAAATGCCATAGCCGACACCCTTGTTGGGTACACGTCGCAAATTGTCCTTAACCAGCTTGATTTGATGGGTCAAATCTTCGGGCTTGCTCACATTTACCACAAACGGATACACGGACGTAAACCTGCCAACTGTACGGGATACGTCAATGTCTTTAATCAATTCCATCCTGCTATGACTTTCCACCTGAACTGCAATTTCAGCATGTCCGCTCCATTCCCGGTAAGCCAGTCCTAGCGCCGTCAGTAAAATATCATTTGTTTCTGTATTGTAAGCATGGTGCGCGTGTTTCAGCAGGTTTTCGGTTTCTTCCCGGCTGAGTGTCACTGCGGATTTGCGCCCGTCACGGATCAGGCTATCTGGAACCTCATGATCTTTTGGCAGCGAAAGTATTTCACGAGCTTCTACCGTATTCCAATAGCTGATTTCCTGACGCGCCAGTTCGCTTTGTGCATACTTGGACAGACGTGCTGCCCATTCTTTGTAGGAATCGGTCTTGGCGGGTAACTGTAGCTTTTCACCGTTAGCTAACTGTTGGTAGGTTGTTTCCAAGTCTTCCAGCAGGATTCTCCACGACACACTGTCTACGACAAGATGATGAATGACGATTAACAAATGATCGGATTCCTGTAGCCGGATTAAAGCCAAACGCACAAGCGGGCCGTTACGCAAATCAAAACGGCTTTGTAACGTGTCAGCAATCTGCGCGATTTCTTCCTCAGGCTGGTCAGCATGTATTAAATCGTAGCTTTCCAATGTAAAGTGTTCACCTTCGGCTGTGCCTCTGTTATAGGCGACAGGTTTTTTTTCACGCTCATCAAAGGTAATGCGCAAGGCATCATGGTGCGTGGTCAGCTTGTCCACGGCGCTTCGCAGCCAGGTTTCGTTCCATCTTTCGGGGTTCTGGAGCATGACAGCCTGACTGTAATGATGACGTTCTGTTCGATGATGCTCAAAAAATTCCCATTGGATCGGTGTCAACTCCACTGTACCTTGTACCGCCCCCTGCGGGATGGTCCGAATTACTTTTTTTATATAAGGAGCAATCAAATCAATCTGCGGATGGCGGAACAAATCCTTCATGTCCATTTTGAGGCCCTTCGCGTTCAATCGGGCTGCGATTTGCAACGCTTTGATCGAATCGCCACCAAGCTCGAAAAAGTTGTTGCGCAGACCAATCCGCTTAACGCCAATGACTTCCTCCCAAATGGAAGCGAGTGTTTGCTCCAGCTCGCTCTGCGGCGCTTCATACTCGACGTCGGTCAACACAAAATCTTCGGGTTCTGGAAGCGCACGTCGATCAATTTTACCGTTATGGGTCAAAGGCAATTGATCCAGCACGATAATATGTGCGGGCACCATATAGCTTGGCAACTGCTTGGCAAGCTCTGTCCGCAAGAAGGATTTGTCGGTTGTACCTGCTACGTAGGCGCACAAATACTTTTGTCCGGTTTTATCCGTTCTATCCGTGACCACCGCTTGGCGTACCTCATCCAATTGGATTAAGGCGGACTCAATTTCACCAGGTTCGATCCGGTAGCCACGAATTTTCACCTGAAAGTCAATCCGACCGATGAAATCAATGTTGCCATCCGGCAGCCAGCGTGCCAGATCTCCGGTGCGGTACAGACGCTCTCCCTTTACAAAAGGATTCGGTACAAATTTCTCCGCCGTCAGGTCAGGACGGTTCAAATAACCGCGGGCCACAGAAGCGCCGCCCAAGCACAACTCCCCGGCTACGCCGACAGGGAGCGGACGCAAAGCCTCATCCACGATATATACTTTATGATTCGGCAGTGCCTTTCCAATCGGGACGATACCTGATGGAGGCAGACGTTCAGCTGCTTCTTCATAAAAGCTGGAATCAATAGCCGCTTCGGTTACACCATAGGTATTCATGATGCGCATCGTATCACCGAAGCGATTCAAAAGTGTCCGATAGTTATCAACGCCAAAGCTGTCCGCGCCTGTGGTAAGCAGCTTCATGGCACTGACATCTGTACCGTGTTCATATACATAGTCCATAAGCAGCGTCAACAAGGCTGGCGGAACTTCAAACGTCGTAATTTCGTGCTGTTCGAGAAACTGCGCCAAAGCTGGAGGATCGTTGCGCACATCCTGTGGGCAAATGACCATGGTGCCTCCGTTCACGAATGTCTTGGCCAGATCACCGGCAAAGACATCGAACGACATACTGGCAATCTGAAGGAGCTTGACGGGAAACTCTTTTAACTGGTGAGCTTCTCTATAGCCCCACGCCGTATTTACGTAATGGCGATGCTCGATCATCACGCCTTTGGCGTTGCCCGTCGTTCCCGATGTGTAAATGACGTAGGCCAAAGCCTCGGGATCATGAATAGGTGCGTAGATAGGCGCTTGTTGATGGGAATGCTCCGCTTGTGAAGCCTGTTGAAGTAACGCTGGCAAGTCCAGCACTTCCCCCGCAAAATCCACATCGGCCAATAGTTCAGTCAAGGAATACTGCGTGAGCATAATCGTAGCTCCGCTGTCCTGAAGCATGTAAGCAATTCTTTCTTTCGGGTAGGTCGGATCGACAGGTACGTAGGCAGCTCCCGCCTTCATAATCCCTAACACAGCGATAATCATATCTGCTGAACGCTCAAGCATCACGGCGACGAGATGCTCACGCTTGCCCCCACGGTTTTGCAGTGCTTGAGCAAGCAGATTGGCCTTCTCATTCAGCTCATGATAGGTCAGTGCGGTGTCTTCGTAGATGACGGCGGTCTGTTCCGGGATACGTTCTGTCTGGGCTTCAAATATTCCATGGAACGTTTCAGCAGGATAGTCGGCAATCGGCCCGCTCCATATATTGGTGAGTTCCGCCTCTTCTGTAGCGGTCAGCAGACGAATGTTCCGCAGCAGGAGTTCTGGTGTACGTGCAATTTGGACGAGTACATGCTCCAAATGCCCAGCTAACCGTGTCATCGCTTCATCGCTGTAGACATAGTTGTTGTAGGACAGCATAAAGCTCAACGCTTTTCCGTCCTCCACTTCGATGTTGAAGTGGTAAGGTGTTTCTTCGGACAGCTGAGCGTCCTCCACGACGAATCCAAGTCGTTCCTTCAGATCAGGCCGGCCAACCATATCCTGCAGCGGGTAGTTTTCAAATACAACAAAATGATCCATGAGTTGCTGCTTGAGCGCTGACTGGGACTGTATTTCAGCGAGTGAAAAATAGTCATATGCCCGTGATTGAACCGCGCTGCGCTGCACTTCACGAAGCAGACCTGAGAATGGCAGATCTGCATCCAATTTGATTCGTACCGGTATGGTGTTAATGAAAAGTCCCAACATCTGTTCAACACCTTCAAGCTCCGGCGGTCGACCGGAAACAACGGTGCCGAAGACGACGTCTTCACTTTGGTTGTATCCTCCAAGCACCACTCCCCATGCAGCCAGAAACAGACTGCTAAGGGTTGTTCCGTTGCGTTCAGCCACCGTCCGCAATTGACGGGTTGTTTCATCCGTGAGTGTTATTTTATGCTCATGCAGCAAGTACCCGGTATCTGGCTGGAGCGGATGGGCTACAGGCAGGGTTGGCAGCACAGCTGGCTGATCATAGTCGTTCAGGATGGACCGCCAGTATTCCTTCGCCGCCTCCTTATCCTGCTTATCCAGCCAGCGGGCATAGCCAGTATAGGGCTGCGGTGTTGGCAGTTGTACGGGCTTCCCCGCTTTCAGTGCTTCATAAGCCGCGAACAGCTCGTCCATAACGATGCCGAGGCACCAGCCGTCCATAATAATATGATGAAAGCTTAAAAGCAGCGTATATGCGTTCGTTTGGGTTTGAAGCACAGCCAGACGAATGAGCAAATCCTTGCTCAGATCGTAACGATGGTTTCGGTCTGCGTCTGCGTAGCTGCGAATGGCCTCTGCTTGCTCTGCCTCGGGAATATTCGTCAGATTCTCGTAACGAAGCGTTGGATTTCGCTCCTTAAACACGATGAGCCGCGAACGGGAAGCACTTTTATGATAAATATTCGAACGAAGCGTTTCGTGACGCTGCACCAGAGTCTCGAAGCTCTTTTGCAGAGCCTCCAGGTTCAGTTCACCCCGGATGGTCATTCGTACTTGCTCATAGTACGCCTGTGATTCCGGCTCCATGACTGTATGAAAGAGCATCCCCTCCTGCAAAGGCGTTAAATTGGCCACTTTTTCGATTTCAAGCCTTTTACTCATCGGATTTCCCCCTCAATCGAATATTTATAGGCTTTCATAAAAATGCTTCATCTCTTCGAACTCTTCCAAATCCAGATCATCTGCCCCTACGTCTGTTGGTGTCAGTTCCTGACCGGACTGATCAAGGCAATGACGAATGGTATTCAACAGGTGTGTTTCGAAGCGGGAGAAAAGTTGTTTGACCGTGCGCTCTTCATATGCATTCCTGTCATAGGATATACGGATACTTAATTTTCCGTCCTCCAACCGGCTATCCATATAAAGAGCATAAGATGAACCATTAATCACATCCTTGGTACCTGGTCCAATTTCAGCTTGCAGCGGCGATATAGAAAAACAAACCGATTCCGGGTGTGGGGAGTCTATATAACGGAAACCAATTTCCGGATGACGAAAACGTTTAGAATCCGTTGGATTGCTGGCTTCGGTCAGATATCTCAATGCACCGTAGCCCAATCCGTGATTTGGAACCTGCCGAACCGTTTCCTTCACACGCTTAAGCAACAGCGCTATATCATCCGCAGATTTGATGTCCAGTACAACTGGATACACGGACGTAAACTGCCCTACCGTTCTGGAGATATCCAGCGAATTTGTTTCAGCCTGTTCTCGGCCAGGGTTCTCCACGTAGAGTGCAATCCGTTCTTGTCCTGACCATTCGGATACTGTTTGCCCCAGTACGGACAGCAGTACTTCCTCCGGCACGGTATTATAGGCATGATTGACCTGTGTCATCAGATGCTGGGTTTCGTCTGTTGATAATTGCAGGTGGAGCTGATGTGTTTGTCTCTCCGATCCAGAATCCGTAATGACTTCATGGTCTTTGGGAAGCGTTCTCCACTCAGACAACTCTATCTTGTTCCAATAGTCCTGCTCCTTGAGCAGCTCTTTACTATTCCCATAATGCTCAAGATGCTCTGCCCACGTTTGGTAAGCGTTCGTTTTGTCCGGTAAGACAATCGTTTCCCCATCCAGAGCTTGTCCGTAGCCTGTTGCCAGATCTTCGAGCAAAATATTCCATGAAATGGCGTCAGCCACTAGTGGGTCTACAGCAAGGAAAAGATGATCTCCGCTATCCAGACGGAAAAGCCCTGCCCGAACTCGTGGTCCTTCAAACAGCCGCAGGCTGCTTTGAATCCGTTGACATTCAGCTTCCATCTGGCTGCGTGCTTCGCTTTCCGTTCCCGTAAGCGACAGTACCTCCAGCGTGATTAGCTCCTCATGCAGTCCTTTGTGAGCTTGCGTAACCGACTCGTCAGCCTGTTGTAATAAGCCAAGGCGCAGAGCATCGTGGTGCTCTACGATTTTCTTCAATGCGGCTCGCAATGGCTGCTCGTCAAAGCCCGACTTTGCCAACAGCAGTACCGACATTGCGGCAGGAAGTGCCTCAGATGCTGGATGCCGTTCAAACCCATCGAGTAGGTGTCGTTGTATCGGTGTCAGTGGTACTTCTCCATCTATCGGACCTTGCTCTATCGGACGGGACAATGTTTCTGCATAGCCGCTCAGGATTTCAATGGACGGATGCTCCAGTACGTGTCGGATATCCAGTAAATACCCGTGGAGACGCATGCGTGCGATGACTTGAACTGCTTTAATCGAGTCGCCTCCGAGCAGAAAAAAGTTATCCTGAATGCCCACCTGATCGCGTCCCAAAACATCTTGCCATACGGCGGCCAAAGCTTCTTCCACATCATTTCGCGGCGCTACATAGGCCACATCCGGTCGGAATAGCTTTTCAGGCTCCGGCAATGCTTTTCGGTCGGTTTTTCCGTTCGGTGTCAACGGTATCCGATCCAGAAACACGAAGTAAGACGGAACCGAGTAATAGGGAAGCAGCTTGGCGACATGTTCATGAATTGCCGTCAGGCTGGGTGCTTCTTCTGTATTCAGTACAATGTAGGCACATAGTACGGATTCATGATTTTGGCTTTCATTGGCAGTGACAACAGCCTCCTGAATTGCAGAATGACTCATCAAGGCATGTTCAACCTCGCCCAGTTCGATCCGGAATCCACGTACTTTCACCTGATGGTCGATTCGGCCGATAAACTCCAGGTTCCCATCTGCTTTCCAGCGAGCCAGGTCACCCGTTCTGTACATTCGTGTGTCTGTGGAGAATGGATTAACCACAAATTTTTCCGCCGTCAACTCCTCGCGCTTCCAATAACAACGGGCCAGCCCTTCCCCTGCAATGCATAGCTCGCCAGGTATGCCGATGGGTTGTAATCTATCCTGCGCATCTATGACATACATTTGCGTATTAGCGATAGGGCGCCCAATGTCGATCTGTTTGGCATGGGTAAGTTCCTGTACTGCCGACCAAACCGTTGTTTCCGTAGGTCCATACATGTTATAAATGCGGAGACCGTTAAATTTCTGTGTTGCCTCCAGCAGCCTGGGCGGAAGCGCTTCTCCCCCAACCATAATTTCCTGTACACCTTGCAGCGCACGGGAGCCTTCTTCATGACTCAGCAGCATGTGCAGCCGAGATGGCGTCATTTGCAGCATGTCAATATGATGTGCAGTAATCAGCTCGCCAAGTGCCTGAGGATCGACCTGATGATGGCGGTCGCCTAACACGACGGTCATTCCGCCCAGCAGCGGCAGAATCGTTTCCAAAACGAAAATATCGAACGAAATGGTGGTTAGCGATAAAATCGTTTTGTTTGCTGCAAAGTCGATCACTTCACGCATTCCTGTAATAAAATTCAGCACCGAGCGATGCTGGAGCATAACTCCTTTCGGATTTCCGGTTGAGCCAGAAGTATAGATGACGTAAGCCAGATGCTCCGGCTGAGCAGTGGCTTCCAGATTGGTCCTTTCCCCTTGATATACTTCCTCATCTTCGATAAACAGGGTGTTGGCGCTGTAATGGTGTTCTCCTACCAGATCGCGACTGGTCAGGAGCACGGCAGCCTCACTGTCACTCAGCATATACTCAATACGGGCTGACGGATATTCAGGATCGATAGGCACATAAGCGCCACCCGCTTTTAGCACGGCGAGCAGACCGATAATCATTTCCGCCGAACGCTGCACCATCAGGCCGACTAGCTTATCGGGTCCTACACCATGCGCTTGAAGTATCCGTGCCAGTGAGTTAGCACGTTCGTTCAACTCCCGGTAGGTCAGACGCTGATTTCCGAACACCAATGCTATATGACCCGGCGTCTGTACGACCTGCTTTTCAAACTGCCCGTGGACTGTCTCATGGTACGGGAAAGGTACGACGGTATGATTAAATTCGGTTAGCAGTAATTGCTTCTCTTCATCAGATACGATCGTAATATCGGCCAACCGCACCCCGACATCCTGCGTCACCGTTTCCAAAATTCGCACAAAATGCTCTCCCAGCCGTCGGATGGTCTCCGGTTTAAACAGCTTTGTGCCATACTCCAAAGTGAAGGACAAACATTCTTTTTCCTCGGTCACATGCAATGAAAAATCCACCTTGGATATACCCGCGTTCAATTCTTCCGGTTTAAAACGAATGCCTCCTGTTTCCAAAACATCTGTGCCGACATTTTGCAAACTAAACATCGTATCGAACACCGGGTTTCGACTTACGTCGCGTACCAGTTCCAGTTTGTCTACAAGCTCATCAAACGGGTATTCCTGATGCTCCAGTGCCAGCAGCGAGTTTTGCTTAACCTTCTGCAAAAAGGATTGGAACGTTAAAAAAGATCGCGGCTGATTGCGAAGAACCAGCGTATTGACGAACATGCCAATCATCGTTTGCGTATCCACATGCCGTCTTCCGGCAACAGGTGTACCCACGATAATGTCCTCTTGACCAGAATACTTGCCCAGCAGGACATTATAAGCCGCCAAAAGTACCATAAAGATCGTAGATTCGGTATCTTGGGCCAATTTGTAGAGTGTGTTAGTAAGTTTGGATTCCAAGGTGACGGTCAAGCTGTCACCTTCAAAGCTTTGTGTTTGTGGACGTGAAAAGTCCGTAGGTATATTCAGTATAGGAAGCTCGCCATTCAAGGTCTGGAGCCAATATGATTCATGCGCTTGCAATGCGTCGTCAGTGATCTGCTGCTTCTGCCAAGCAACAAAGTCTTTGTAATGAAGCTGAATGTTCGCAAGCTGTCTGCCCTGATACCGTTGAATGATTTCATCCAGCAGCACGGCCATGGAGAAACCATCGGACACGATGTGATGCATATCCACTAGCAGATTGAAGCCACCTTCGATAAATTCGTACAGTTCGGCGCGGAATAAAGGAGCTGTTCCCAGATGAAAAGGCTGAACAAACAAGGTCCGAGCCTGTTTTGCTTCTTCCTTGGAAATACGGGTATATGGTATGTCGAATGGAATCGTGTCCCGAACTTTTTGCACCACTTCCCCGTCTTCCAGATCGAAATACGTCCGAAAGGATTCATGACGCAAAATAACTTCCCTAACGGCTTTAATGAAGCGGGGAACCTCCAGATCTCCCTCTATGAAAAGCTGGCCGGGTACATGATAGGCCGTTCCGCCTCCTAGCTGATCCAGCACGTACATTCTCTTTTGGGAAGAAGATACCGGATAGAAGGCTTGCGATTTCACAGATACAATCGGTTCGTAGGTCTTCTTTGTTCCACCCGCAATATATGTAGCCAGCTCTGCAATCGTTTGCAGCTCAAAAATGTGGCTAAGTGGAATGTGTACACCCAGTTCCTTATTGACTCTCGACAGAATGACCGTCGCTTTTAGTGAATCACCGCCTAGTTGAAAAAAGTTATCGTCATAGCTGATATCCGTTACATGCAGAACGTCCTTCCAAATGTTCACGAGTTGATCTTCTACGCCCTGGTTCTCAGAAGCGGCGTCTGTTTTAGTGAATATGCTTGCTTGTCTCGGCTCTGGCAAAGCCTGTAGATCAGGCTGACCATCCGGCAGAAGAGGAATATGATCCATAGGAACCCAAAAACGGGGCTGCGTATAATCTGGAAGAATTTCGATTACAGCCTTTTTCAGTGCTTCTTCTTCCCATGGCTTCGATGCGTTTGCGACCACATAGGCGGTTATATATGAGACTTTTCCAGCTTCGTCCGTTTGCGGTGTAATGACGCAGGACTCCAATCGGAAAGTTTGCAGCAGGTGTTTCTCCAACTGCCCCAAATTAACCCGATGTCCGCGAATGTGGATAGTCCGATTCAAATTGCCAATATGCCCCAACTTGCCATCATTTTCCACGTAAGCCCATTCTCGGGTCGTTCCCAACAGGCCTGCTACTGAGGCTTGATACACCTCCCCTGCTGTCCCAACAGGTGCCAAATGCTTGTAGGCATCGAGGACGCAAAGATAGTTTCCGTTGGCATCGGTATTTGCTGCCCATGCAGTTCGAAGTTGTTCGTTCTCCGGCGCACGGAGTAAAGTCAGAGCGGAAACGCGAGCCCCTTCTTCCTTTACAAAGGAATGCAGCAGATTCAGGAAATATCCTGACCAGGCTTCGATAATGTTTGGCTGAAAAAGATCCGAATTGTAGTCGAAATCAAGACGTAATTGTTTCTGCTTTTCTGTCACGTTCAAAAACAACTCGTATTTGCTGAATGACACCTCATTCTCAACGAGTTCTGCTTCCAGTCCATGGAATTGAAAACGCGGAATCGGTCGATCCATATTGAATACAGCGTTAATGACAGGCAAATGCCTCAGCCCCAGCTCAGCGAGTCCGGCAAAGCTGTACTTTTGAAAGCTGTCCAGTTCATTCATGCGCTTTTTGACCGTTTGGACATGCTCCGTAAAAGTAGCATCAGGACGCACTTCGCTGATCATCGGAAGCAAGTTGACACAGTTGCCGATCAGAGAGAAGGCGTCCATATGGGATTGTCCTGCGGTGGGAACCCCCACCGTTACTTCCTGCTGCCCTGTCAGCCGATGTAGAAAAATCTGAAAGGCGGATAGCAGCGTTATAAAAAGACTGCTGCCTAGCTTTATGCTGGCGGATCTCAATTGTTTAACGAGCTTCGCTTCGAGCATTATGGTATGTCTGCTTCCTCTGGAAGACGGAATTTGTATTCCCCTTACCGGAGATGGCAGATGGAGGACAGGCTGCTGCTTTTCTAGCACTGCTGACCAAAAAGCAAGGGCCTCTTTTTTCCCTGCTTTCAATTGATCCTGCTGCCAAACAACGTAATTCCGAAAAGGTACTGGATCGGGAAGGTTGTAGTCAGCATGTCGAACAAGCGCAGAATAGATGTGTTCCAGTTCCTGAATGAATACACTGATTGACCAGCCATCCGCGATAAAATGATGAAACGTAAAAACACCCAGATGCTCTTCATCCGATATTTTCAGCAGATGAATTCGGAATAATGGCTCACCTGGCGTCATGGCAAATGGGGTTTCACTGTTCTTGATCATCCATGCCCGGATATGTTGTTCCTGTTCATCTGGGCGATAACTGGTAAAATCATGAAGCGGGATTTCCGCTTTCATCACAGGAGCGAACACCTGAGTTTCCCCATCGCCGCTCATAA
The DNA here is from genome assembly GCF_037027525.1 of Paenibacillus sp. 203. Lineage (NCBI taxonomy): Bacteria > Bacillati > Bacillota > Bacilli > Caryophanales > Paenibacillaceae > Paenibacillus > Paenibacillus sp. 203. Next base: position 9,224 of record NZ_JAXCHD010000023.1, on the reverse strand, counting down.
AGATATGTAAGGCTTCATGACGGTTTACAATGGTCTGGACAGCTTGGTTGAACGCCTGCTGCTGAAGTGGACCACGAAACCGCAACAAGGCGGTTTCGTGTAAAGATTGAGAGTCACTTCGATCTGAAACAGAAGCGAACCAAAGCTGCTTTTGCTCTGGAGTTAACGCAATAATAGTTTCTGCTGCTTCATCCTCTGGAGGTACGGTTACAGGTACAGGTTGCTTTCCCGGTCCCGGGCCGTTTCCATTCGGGGGCGGGTCCGGTAAAAATCCTCCTTTACGCAGCTCGTTCACGCTATCCTTGACCGCTTGTACGATTCGCGCAATATCTTCCTCGGTATGGGCCGTGGACAAGAAGCAGTTTCGTCCCTCCCAGATATAGATGCCTTTGTCCAGCATGTGATAGAAGAACAGCTCCAGATCGCCTTTGAGCACGAAGCGGAATAGGGAGCCATAGTGAACGACCTTCATAGGTACGTGTTCGTCAGTGAAATAGCTGTTCAGCTCCGCTGCTAACGCCGAGGTGCGGCTGTTCAAGCGATTTTGCAGTTGCTCGCCATGTTTCTCCAAATGATCCAGCACCGCTAAGGATGCAGCCATTGCCAGCGGATGATGGCAGAAGGTTCCTGCCACAAAGGTTCGCTGCTGCTCATGCTGCGGATAGGAATCGTCCCCGAAGCTCCACGTGCCTCCGTCGATCCCGTTCATAAAGGCGGCTTTTCCGGCTACGATGCCGATGGGCAGCCCGCCGCCAATGATTTTACCGTAGGTCACGAGGTCGGCTTGTACCCCAAACCACGCTTGGGCTCCTCCGGACTGAATCCGGAAGCCAGTGATGACTTCATCAAAAATGAAGGCAGTACCCGACTGCTCCGTTATCTGGCGAATTTCCTGCAAAAAGGCTTTAGGCTGAAAATCTGGTCGGCGGCTTTGTACCGGCTCCACTATAACCGCGGCCAGTTCATGCGCATGAGTGCGGATATAATCCAGAGAATCGTCCGCCCCATAATGAAGCACGACGACATCGTCCACCATATGCTGCAAGATACCTGGAGCTAGAGGTGTCGAATGCTCCTTGTCATCACCCGCGCTCCCCAGTGCCAGCACCCCGTCGAATGTACCATGATACGAGCCAGCAAAAATGACGACTTTAGCTCGTCCAGTGGCAGCACGTGCCAAACGGAGCGCGACCATGACGGCTTCCGTGCCGGAATTATATAGGGCAATCCGTTCCACACCGGTCATCTTGCATATTCGCTCGGCGACTTGCCCAGCCATGTTGGACATGGGGCCAATACACATGCCGTTCTTCAGTTCTTTCTCAATTTTTTCACGAATAAAGGCTGGATTATGTCCAAACAGATTTACACCAAAGCCCATCGTCAAGTCGACATATTCATTGCCATCCAGATCCCAAATTTTTGAACCGTCTGCACGCTGGGATACAATTTGATACACCATTTCCTTCAAAACAGGCCGGAAACCAGCCACATTGCGGTTATTAGCGTATACGGAGCGATACTGCTGGGTGTACTGTTTGGTGCTACGCGTACGGGCCGTGTAGCGTTCAATCAGTTCTTGCAGGTGTTGTTCCTGACGGAGCGAAAGCAATTCACGTGCTTTAACATCCAGCTTTTTATAAGGCGTATACGGCTTGGCTTCATTGCCTGTCTGCTTGAAAACAGCCTTTACGGATGGTGCTGGTGCTAATGCAGCCGCGACTTTCTGCTTGGATTCGGTACGGATGATCTGCGCACTTTCACTACTTGCCGATAGCAAAACGCCCGTTTCCGGGTTAAATGACTCGGAAGCTATTACGGATGCAGATGGCTGATGCCGGAGAACATCGAGCTGCTGTGACATCAGATGTAGCTGTTGCTCCAAAATTCGCTCTACAGCCGCAGGAGCTGTAGCGATTGGAAAGCTTTGAGCCCGTGTTTGCCCAGCCGTGTCTATGGCATAAACGGATGCCGCAGCCTGAACAGCGGATTCATGAGACGGTTGGGTTAACGGGAAAGTTGCATGATCAACCTCATTCAGAGTGGTTTCTGGACGATTTTCCACAGATTGAACCGGGGTTTCAGCAGAAGTGAAAGTGCTCACCCGCTCGGCTACGTAGCTGGCCAACAGCTCCAGCGTGGTCAACGATTCGAAAAATTCGTTCATTGGAACGTCCAGTCCGAAGGTATCCTTGATACTGTGGCGAACCTGGGACAAATTAATGGAATCTAGCCCAAGCTCCAGAAAATGTGTTTGTGGCTCCAGTTCCTCCATACTGAGTTGGGACACGTTACCGATCATTTTCGCTAACTTTTGAAGAATAGATGATTTGTGCTGATCGATAGCAGATGCTGGCGCTGAATACTCGTTCCCCATCATTCCAGACTCCTTTACTGTTGAGTTTTCATGAACTGGTACCTTCTGTTTCGTTCGAACCTGTTCGGGTACGTTAATCCAGCATCTTTTCCGTTCAAATGGATACGTAGGCAGAGAAACCTTTTTATAGTGCTTACCTGCATAGAGGGCATTCCAATCGATCTGCGCTCCTTGCACATACTTGGCAGCCAGTTGCTCCAGTGATTGCAACGTGTCCAAGCTTCCAGTGACCATCTCTGCGTCACCTGTACTATCCGCTTTCCCGGTGTATACACCTTCGACAACTCTGCCTTGTTCATGCAACTGAAGCACCTTCGCTTTTAACGCATCCGCTCCTGCGGCAGTCACAGCAATCCGATGATTCAGATGGCTTCTGCCTGTGTTAGCCGTATAGCACACATCCTGCATTATGAGTTCTTCCGCACGTCCGAACCGTTCTGCGTACTGCCCGACCAGCTCGTGCAAAGCGGATTCACTCCGCGCTGACAGGGTCAGCAGCAGTGGTGATGATCTATTGTTGCTGTCCGTTGAGGCTTGGTCTGATTCCGTCTTCGCTATATATTCCTCCAGCACCACATGGCAGTTTGTCCCGCTGAATCCAAAGGAACTCAGTCCGCTTCTTCTCGGGAAACCGTTCGACTTCCATTCCCGTAGCTTCGTATTGGCATATACCGGGGATTCCTCAAAATGGATCTTCTGGTTTGGTGTGCGAAAATGAACGAGCGGCGCAATTTGTTGGTGCTTCATGGACAATACGGATTTGATCAAGCCCGCAATCCCAGCGGCTTCGTATAAATGACCGATATTCGTTTTGACCGTGCTGATGGCCACAAACTGCTTACGCTGTGTATGCTTGCGGAAAGCCTTGGTAATGCCGTCAATCTCAACCGGATCGCCCAGCTTGGTTCCGGTGCCATGTGCTTCGATACAACTTATCGTTTCAGGATCAATCCGTGCATCGCGCCACGCCTGCGAAATCACTTCTGCCTGAGCCAGCGCATTCGGCGCGGAAATACCAATCGTGCTACCGTCCTGATTAATGGCACTTCCCTTGATCACGGCTAAAATGTTGTCACCGTCTTGTTCCGCTTTGCGTAGCGGCTTCAGTAAAACGGCTCCAACTCCTTCACCCCAGCCCGTTCCGTCCGAGTGGTCGTCGAAGGCGCGTGCTCGATCATCGGAGGATTCCATGCCAATGCCCGCTTTCAGCGGCAGTAAAATCGTCTTCACTCCACCTGCCAAGGCCATGTCGCAGTCTCCGCTAAGGATGGACTTGCAGGCCAAATGCACTGCCACGAGTGATGAAGAGCATGCTGTATCAATGGTTAGCGCCGGACCTTTTAGATCGAGCAAATATGCAATCCTGCTGGAAATAATGGATGATAAATTACCCATGGCAAAGTTCGGCAGCGCGCCCGGTTCCACCTCAGACAACAAACGCTCGTATTCGAAGCTGGTTTTGGAGAAGCCGACATACACGCCGACCTTTTGGCCTGCCAGTTGCTTACCCCCATACCCCGCATCCTCAATCGTGCTCCAGGCGGTTTGTAGAAATAACCGTTGATTCGGGTCCATGAGTGAGGCTTCCCGTGGAGTCAGCTTAAAGAAGGAGTAATCGAATTTGTCTACTTCATCCAGATAGCCTCCTTCTGCAATTTGTATATTCCGTCCTTCCGTATTCAGACGGGAAATGAAATCTTCGGCATCTTTTCTTCTTTCGTCGCTGTACGGGCCGATATTGTCAGCCCCTGATGCCACATTCGCCCAAAACTGCTCTAATGTTTCCGCTTGAGGAAACTTGCCTGACATGCCGATGATGGCGATATCCCGGACATTTGCTTCCTCCTTGGCCTCGGACTGTGCTGTTGCAGCCGGGTCGCTGCTCATGCCCTGACTAGAGATATATGCAGCAAGCTTGGCGATGGTCGGATAGGAAAAGAAGTCCGTCACCTCAATATGAATCCCTAATTGATCCTCCAACAGGTCCACAATTTGAACGAGCTGCAAGGAAGTCACTCCGATATCAAAGTAGCTATCGTCCGTCCCGATCGACTTTACATTTAAAATATCCTGGCAGATTCCAATCAGCTTCTGTTCTATCTTTCCTTGAGGTAAGACTACACGCTCAGCTGCTTGCATGACTCGAGTAGCCTCGGCCAGTGCTGTCAATATTTCATCAAATTCGCCCTGCTCATAACTCTGGGCTAATTTGAAGCGCTGAACCTTTCCACTGGTTGTTTTAGGAATACGCCGGATCGGAACCACATCCTGAATATGCCAACCTCCCCTGTAATTTAGATGACTTTTCAGCTTTTGGACAAGCGGTACAAAATGCTCTATCTTTTTCGTGTGCATCACAAAGGCAATAATACGATCCTGCCTCATTTGCGTATCATGTACACCGCAGACGGCTACTTTTCCGAGATCCACACCATCCAGTTCCTCGGCAATCCTCTCGATGTCATGCGGGTAGACATTCTGTCCGTTCACGAAAATGATATCCTTGGCTCTACCAGTAATAGTCAGGCGACCGTTCCGCATAAACCCTAAATCGCCGGTGATAAGCCAGCCATCCTCTGTTTTGACCTTCGCGGTAGCCTCCGGATTGTTATAGTATCCGGATGCCACATTTTTGCCGCGGATCTGCGTGTGTCCAATCACCCCATCTTCGAGCACCTGATTTTGTTCATCGCAGATGCGGACAGAGGTACTAGCCAACGGATACCCCAAATCTACAAAAGTAAGACACCGCTTGTCGGACTTGTCCACTTCTTCTATAGGTTCACCTACGTGTAACTGCTGCCGATTCAAATGAATGGGGATAAAGGTGTTTTTGTCCAGAGGTGGAGAGGAAACGCCCACGCTCGCCTCTGCCAATCCGTAGACAGGCAACATCGTATTTTTATTCAAACCGTGAACACTCATTGCATCCATAAACACATGACAAAGCTCCACAGATACGGGCTCCGCTCCATTTAAGATCATACGGACACTCGACAAATTCCAGTTAGCTGCTGTTTCGGGTTTATACTGATCGAGAAAAAATTTATATCCAAAATTGGGAGAGCATATTTGAGTCACCTTATGCTCCGATACTTTTTTTAGCCATAAAGACGGGCGTCTGATAAAAAGTGCCGTTGGCATAATCAACTGCTTGGCATTAGCGATCACACAGGTTAAATGAAATGCGATCAATCCCAGGTCATGTGTAAGCGGCATCCAGCCCAAATAAGCATCCTTGGAGCTCATGCCCGTTTGATTTGCGATATCCCGAATATTGTAAACCAAATTTTCATGCGTCAGCATGACTCCTTTGGGATCACCTGTAGAACCTGAGGAAAATTGGATAAAAGCTAAATCCTCCGGTTTGGGTATATGGGCAACACCTTTACTCTGATTGGAATAATCGAATATATGGCTTGAAAAAGTCGCTTTTTTAACGGGCTCAAAGGAATCCAGCAGTTCGTGCTGGTGCGAGTATTTTTCTAACTGTTCCAATACCTTGTCATCTGCAATCATATAAGGGCGGGAAAGTGTATTCCAGATTTTAAACAATTTCATTTTATGCTCATCATTATTCCCTATGCTTACAGGAACAGGAACGATTCCACCCAGTAGGCAACCCCAAAATACATTCACAAAGGTATGATTGTCGTCGATCTGCATGATCAGCTCATCGCCAGGTTGTATCCCTTTTTCCTGTAATTCATAAAGTACCTGTGATGCTTGCTCCAGAAGTTTACAGTAGGATACGTATTCCTCTTGTTTATCACCAGAAATAAAGGTGATTCCGTTCTCATCCCGGCTTGCACGGTCTTGAATGATTTCAATTAAAGTTTGATACTGTTCCATCCTGATCCCTCCTCAATTGCTCTAGCATTACTTTCTGCTCTCCTTCGGAGACCTGTTTGGTTTGCAACACCAGGCGAATACACTTCAAAATCTCCTGTCTTTGCTCAAAAGCAGGAGGTGAACCGCTCCCTAATTCAGAGCTTCGAAGTAATTCTTCCAGTCTTCGAACAGGTAAAATAACACCCTTTCGATAATCATCTTCATTCCAATTGGCATTGGGGGTAGATACCGCCAGTGAAAGGGAACGAGCAACCCAATCACGGATTGAGAAGCGGCGTTCCAGTTCAACGCGATCCAAGTCTCTATCCACGGACAGAAATTCAATGGTAGTGTTTATTTCCTTCGCCAAATTTTTCAGCACCGTTCGTGGACCTAACTCGATGCCTTGTTTCACGCCACGATTCGCCATATACTGCATGATTTGAATCCAGCGAACCGGGTGAGTCATTTGCAAAACCAATCCTTGACGGATGCTGTCAACATCGGGGTATGGCAGAGCGGTCACATTGGAGATCACGGGCCACTTCGCCTCATTTAAAGTGTATTTTTGCAGCTCTGCGGTCAGTCTATCCGCAGCATGCTGCATCAGCGGACTATGAAAAGGGCCGCTGACCTGCAAGCGGGTAATTTGGGCCCCTTGCTGTTCTAACTCGCCAGCTACAACAGCTACCGACGTATGATGACCAGAGACGACATACTGATTGGACGAATTGTAACAGGCAATGACAGCAGGCTGATCGAGTGTGGAGTGCCGACGACAGATTTCTTCCACGACGTTCAACTCTGCTCCACGAATGGCAATCATGCTGCTCAGCCCAGCCTCAACGGTTTCTTCCATGAAGCGTCCCCGCTCTTGTACCAGTCGTAAAGCGTCGCTAAATGATAGAACACCGCTACTTACCAGAGCTGAATATTCACCCAGGCTATGACCTGCTGAAAATTCAGGGATAATTCCGATTTCATGCATATAACGCCGGAATGCAATGACACTGATCGTGAGAAGTGCGGGCTGAGTATAGAATGTTCTGGATAGCTGGGTCATCGGACCTGCCATGCATAAAGCTTTCAGATCATATCCCAAAATATCAGCAGCCTCTTCGAACAAGCGATCCGCTTCTGCAAAGCCGCTATGCCACGTAGCCCCCATTCCTACATACTGAGAGCCTTGCCCAGGAAAAACCAAAGCCATGCGATTCATATCAAACCCCTTTCCACAAAAAAATATGGATAAACAAAAAAAATCACATTTTATGTATGAATACATATATATGGTGACATTAAGAAGTAGAGAAAAATACAGTAAAAAATAACGAACTCGATTGCCAAAAAACAGTAATCGACATATGGCAGTGAATTGGTAATAAGGTTCCGTTCGTGGTGTGATTGTGATCAAAAGTCAGGTGTGTGAGTAGACTTGGAAGTGTAAAAACCTTGAGGTATACTAGAATTTCAGGCTTGGAACCTAAAATTCAGCATCATAGATGAATGTGATGAGAAATTGTTGGGGTTTTACAGGATGTTTTTCGATGTAAGTATTAAATGAGAAATATTTTATTTATATAATAGATATGGACTCGAAAAATGTCAATATATTTTTAAATTCCTTTAATAAGAAAAAAATGCGATATATGAATGGTTTTATTTCAATATAAACATAAAAGTAAATTAAAGTATGTCGATATAATGTATAAATATATTATACACACAAACCATGCCCTTTTTTGTCTAAAAATCAGGCATTGTTTGTAATTTTTAATGAATTTTTGTAAAAATTTCTGTGTAGTAAGTGTAAGAAACGGAATTTGTGCTATATCTGGTGCTTGACAAACCAAATTGTAATGCGTAGCAGTCGTTCCACACGAAGCTGCGGATGTCCTTTTCGTGAAAGTTCGTGGCTTTATCCAAACCCCTTTCGGCGAACGAATCTGCTTCGTCCGTTCTTGATGATCGGGTCTATTTATGGTTAGCCGTTCACGAATGTAGGTATCAAATAATTCAGGATTCACCACTTTACGCAGTAAATGCATCGTCCCATCCCCTGTTCCGTGATCAAAAGCATAGATACGTTCATATTCCCAACGCTCGTACATGGATAGCAGATATGGATGCTTCTCCGCTGTCGCTAGTGTCACCGTAGGGGCACCCAACTGATCACGAATAATCGTGTGTTCTACCCAATTCGTTTTCTCCCGTACCCTTGCCTTGTGCAGCCGGGTCTACAGCGAACCACATGAGGAAGATCAAAAGTTCTAAAATGCAACCTGATGGCACGCTTTTTATGACGAATTTTATAATGAAAAATTAAGTTACAAAGGTGCTCCTCATAAAATTGTACAATGGTCTGCAGCGTCAATTGCTCTTCTGAAGGAAGCCCTTCTAAATCTATGAGTTCATGAACAGATAAGTACATAACATTTCCCCTAAACTAAAGAATCGGCCTTGAATAATCAAGGCCGATTCACGTTATTAACATAATAGTGGCAACGGCAGAGATCATATATGTACGTAGTACATATCCATGCTCATACATATAAGAGCACTCTTTAGGCTAACAGTTCACTTTGAGTTAAGAGGAATTTCTTCAATTAAACTTGCGTCTGTATGGCGAACATTCCCTACAGCTTTAGAAACGGGATACGAGTTCATTAATCCAGCAGGGTATGGCCGAAGCATTTTTAATACATGTTCCGTTTTTGTTATTTCAATGTAAGAACTACGTCATCCATCAAGCCTACTCTTCGTCAGGACTAGGTTACTTCTATGTTATTCCTTCTTAGTTTCCATATCCTATTTTTAAACTGTTTAAATATCTAATTCCGAGAAGATAAAAGAGAGCACAGCCCATTAAGGCTGTGCTCTCTTTTATCGTGCTTGGCGACGTCCTACTCTCCCAGGACCCTGCGGTCCAAGTACCATCGGCGCTGGAGGGCTTAACGGTCGTGTTCGGGATGGGTACGTGTGGAACCCCTCCGCTATCGCCACCAAACATGAATTT
>NZ_JAXCHD010000022.1:0-28427 GCF_037027525.1 Paenibacillus sp. 203 | reverse complement strand
AGTATTTGCTGATGCTCGATATGCACCATATCATCTCGGACGGTGTGTCGACGGGCGTGTTGACTCGCGAATTTGCTCGCTTATACAGCGATGAAGAGCTGCCACCGCTACGGATTCAATACAAAGATTATGCCGTATGGCAGCAAAGTGAAGCGCAACAGGATTGGATGGAAGGTCAGGAAGCGTATTGGCTCAATACTTTCCGGGGCAATCTGCCTGTGCTGAACCTGCCAACCGATTTTGCCCGTCCGGCGGTACGGAGCACAGCAGGCGACACGGTTGTATTCAGATTGGAGCGTGAAGTTAGCGAGCGCTTAAAAGAACTGGCAGCACAGACAGGTTCGACGCTGTACATGGTGTTATTAGCGGCCTATACAGCGTTACTATATCAATATACAGGGCAGGAAGATATCATTGTTGGCACCCCAATTGCGGGACGCCCACATGCCGATCTTGAGCCCATCATTGGGATGTTTGTCGGAACCCTGGCACTACGCAATTATCCGACTGCAGAGCAGACGTTCCGCAGCTTTCTAGAAGATGTGAAAATCCGGGCTTTACAAGCCTACGAGCACCAGGACTATCCATTTGAAAACCTGGTGGACAAGTTGAATGTGAAGCGGGATATGAGTCGGAATCCGATCTTCGATACGATGTTTGTACTGCAAAACACCGAGCAAAGCGAGTTGAAGCTCAAAGAACTGAGCTTCCGACTATACGATATAGAGCAAACTCCAGTGAAGTTTGACCTGACGCTGGAAGCGAGAGAGGAAGAATCCGGAATACAGTTCGGATTGCAGTATGCGACCACGCTGTACCAGCGGGAAACAATTGAGCAGATCACACGCCACTTTGTACGGTTGGCTGAAGTGATTACGGCTAGCCCAGATACCACATTGAGTGAGCTGGAATGGATTACAGTGGAAGAAACAGTGGATGTACTGAAAGTGTATCAAGAACGTCAGAAGGCTTCTCGTTACTGGACCGCATACCTGGATGGGTATGAAGAACAGGCCCGTTTGCCACAGGTTAAAATCCAGAGCAAAACAGGTTATCAGGCGGAGTGTCTGGATTTTGATTTGGGCGCGGGTCTAACGGCTGGAATTCAGCAAATCGCCAAGCGTTATCAGGTGACGATGAATACGCTGATGCAGACGGTGTGGGGCATGTTGCTTCAAAAATATAACGGTACGGATGATGTGGTGTTCGGCAGCGTCGTATCCGGACGTCCGGCGGAGATTCCAAATGTGGAGCATATCATCGGTCTGTTTATTAACACGATTCCTGTACGCATTCACAGTCATAAGGACAGTCTGTTCTCGGACGTGATGAAGCAGAATCAGGAGCAATCCATCGCTTCCCAAGCCTATGATACGTACCCGCTGTATGAGATTCAGGGACTGTCGGAGCTGAAGCAGGATTTGATCAACCATATCCTTATTTTTAAAAATTACCCGATGGAGGAGCAAATCGAGCAGTTGGGTGAGGGGGAAGCATCCAGCTTCCGCATTACGGGAGTGGAGTCCGTCGAGCAGACGAACTATGACTTTAACCTGGTGGTCCTGCCGGGGAACACGATCCACATGAGCTTTGTCTACAATGCGCTGGCATTTGAACGCGAAAGTGTGGAGCAAATTCAGGGTCATCTGATGGAACTGTTGAAACAGGTGGTAGCTAACCCGGATATTTCGGTACGTGAGCTGGATGTATTGAGTGAGCCAGAACGGGAGCAAATCCTGCGCGTATGGGGAGATACGGCAGCGGACTATCCAAGCAAGCAGACGATTCACGGCTTGTTCGAGGCGCAAGCGGCGCAGACCCCGGAGCAGGCAGCATTGTTCTGCGAGGGAGAGCAACTGAGCTACCGCGAGCTGAACGAACGCGCCAACCGTTTGGCCCGTACCCTGCGTAGTCACGGAGTGACGAGCGATCGTTTGGTGGGTCTCATAACCGATCGTTCGGTGGATATGATCGTAGGCATCTTCGGGATTTTGAAAGCCGGGGGAGCATATGTGCCAATTGATCCGACGTATCCGGAAGAGCGTATCCGCTACATGCTGGACGACTCTGGGGCAGAGCTGTTATTGACGCAAAATCATCTGGTGGGCAACGTAGCTTTTGACGGTAAGGTGCTGGTTTTGGATGGAGAGCAGGCGGTCTATCACGAGGACGGTTCAAACCTGGAGCCTGTATCCGGGCCGAACGATTTGGCCTATGTGATCTATACATCAGGGACCACAGGCCAGCCGAAGGGCGTTATGCTGGAGCATCACGGACTGTGCAACCTGAAAGTCTATTTCGATCAGACGCTGCATATTGGCATATCGGATCATATCCTGTTGTTTGCCAGCTATTCATTTGATGCGGCTTGCTGGGAAATCTTCCAGGCGCTGTTCTGCGGAGCCACGTTATACGTGCCAACGTCAGAGACGATTTTGAACTACGAGCGGTTTGAGCAATATATGGCGGATCATCACATTACCGTGGCAACCTTGCCGCCGACCTATGCGGTCTATCTGGAGCCGGGACGGATGTCAAGCCTGCGTATTCTGTTCACAGCCGGATCAGCATCGTCGATAGAGCTGGTGTACAAGTGGAAGGATCAGGTTCCGTATTATAACGGATACGGCCCAACGGAAAACTCAATTGTCACAACGATCTGGCCGGTGTCTGAGGATGCGAATGCGGATGAACGGATTTCTATCGGACGTCCCGTACCGAATCACCGGGTATATATCGTGGATGCGCATGGACATCTGGCACCTGTGGGCGTAGCTGGAGAATTGTGTGTATCGGGGGAAGGGCTGGCACGTGGATATCTGCATCGTCCGGAGCTCACGGATGAGAAATTTATACCTAATCCGTTTACGGACGGAGAAGCAGGATATGAACGCATGTACCGGACAGGTGACTTGGCGAGATGGATGCCAGACGGCAACATTGAGCACTTAGGCCGGATCGACCATCAGGTTAAAATCCGGGGGTACCGGATTGAGTTGGGCGAGGTCGAGGCGCAAATTTTGAAAGTGGAAGATGTGCAGGAGGTCATCGTGCTGGCACGTGCAGATGAGCAGGGGCAAAACCAACTGGTCGCCTACTATGTGGCAGAGCGAGAAGTGAATGCAGGTGAGCTACGCAGCTTACTGGGTGAGAAACTGCCAAACTACATGGTGCCTGCGTACTTCGTACAACTGGAGAACATGCCGCTGACACCGAACGGTAAAATTGATCGCAAAGTACTGCCAGCACTGGAAACAAATTTTCAGGGTAGAAGTGAATATGTTGCTCCACAAACGGATGCAGAGCAGGTTCTGGCTTCTATCTGGCAAACCGTACTGGGTAAGAAGCCAATTGGCTTGCTAGAAAATTTCTTCGATTTGGGCGGCGATTCGATCAAGGCGATTCAAGTATCTTCACGTCTGCTTCAGGCAGGCTACAAGCTGGATATGAAGACATTGTTTAAGCATCCGAGTGTGTCAGAATTGGCTCCGTACTTGAGTGTGGCGGGTGTCAGAACTGCCGAGCAGGGTGAGATTAAGGGCAATGTGCTGCTTACGCCGATTCAACATTGGTTTGCAGATTTGGATGAAACGGCTGCACATCACTTTAATCAGGCTGTTATGCTACACCAGGACCAGAGATTTAACGAGTCGGCACTGCGCCTGACACTGACAAAACTGGTGGAACATCATGATATTCTGCGAACGGTGTTCCGCAAAACGGAGCATAGCTATGAAGCGTGGAATCGGGGGACGCAAGAAGGTGAGCTATATCATCTTGATATGTTGGACTTCGACGATATACCCATTGGATCGGAGCTGAACCAAGCAATTGAAGCTAAAGCCAATGAGATTCAAAGCAGTATTTCTTTAAATGAAGGGCCACTAATGAAAGTCGGTTTGTTCCGTTGTGCGGATGGTGACCATTTGCTGATCGTGATTCATCATTTGGTAGTGGATGGGGTATCGTGGCGTATCTTGTTTGAAGATTTCGCGACTGCTTATGCGCAAGCTGTGAATGGAGAAGCAATTCATTTGCCTGATAAGACGGACTCCTTCCGTGCCTGGTCTGAAAAATTGGCTGTTTATGCAATCAGCCCGGCAATGGAGAGCGAACGCGCGTACTGGGAGCAATTAGACAAAGTAATCAGTTCTGATCAGGCTATATTACCTGAGGATTATAAGCATGATGGCAGATTTATGATTCGCGACATGGACACCGTAACAATGCAACTCACAGAGGAAGAGACCGTTCAACTGTTGAAACAAGCGCATCATGCATATAGCACGGAAGTGAACGATTTGCTGTTGACTGCTCTTGGTATGACGCTGTATGCCTGGACGGGCCATGAGAGTATCTTTATAAATCTGGAAGGGCACGGACGGGAGAGCATTATACCAGACATTGATATTTCTCGTACGGTTGGTTGGTTTACAAGTCAATATCCGGTTTTGTTGAATATTGGAGAGAAATCCGACGTGTCGAGACGTATCAAACAGGTCAAAGAGGGTCTACGTCAAATACCTCATAAAGGCATCGGATACAGTATTTGGAGATATCTGAGTAAAACAGGTCAAAAAGGGGGCCATCCTGAACCACAGGTGAACTTTAACTATCTGGGAGAGTTTGATCAGGATCTCCAAAATAGCGATATTCACACTTCACCCTATTCGTCTGGAAGAGATTTCAGCGACCGAATTGAGCTGAAATCTGCTTTAGACGTGGGGGGAATGGTAACAGGTGGCAGGTTGGAGCTTAAGATTAAATATAATAGCAAGGCATTCTGCAAGGATACGATAGAGGATCTGGTTCATCTGTTAAAGAAGAATTTACAGGAAGTGATCAGGCATTGCATATCTCGAGAACGGACGGAGCTAACACCTAGCGACGTACTGCTTAAGGAACTCACCGTGGAGCAATTGGATGCCATTGTGGAACAAACGCAGTCGGTTGGAGAAGTAGAGAATATATATGCACTAACACCGATGCAGAAGGGGATGTTGTTTTACAATTTGATGGATTCTCAATCGGGTGCTTATTTTGAGCAGTCCTCCTTTGACCTGAAAGGATGTTTAAATCTGGCTGCGTTTACAGCGAGTCTGGAACTGCTGGTACAGCGGCATTCTGTACTACGGACAAATTTTTATAGCGGCTGGAAGGACGAGCCCCTGCAGGTTGTGTACCGGAATAAACGCAGTGAGTTGTATATAGAGGATTTGCGAGATATGGAGGAAGAAGAGCGGAACGATTATATCCTCGAATATACGCGCAAAGACAAGCAGAGAGGCTTTGATCTAGCGGAGGATACTTTGATGCGTGTCGCGATTTTGCGTACGGCTGAGAAAACATATCGTTTTGTATGGAGCTTTCACCATATTTTAATGGATGGCTGGTGCTTGTCGCTGGTGACTAATGAGGTATTTGCGAGTTACTTTGCGATTCTCGCCCATAAACAGCCGGAACTGGGACCTGTAACGCCATATAGCCAATATATTGAGTGGCTGGAGCAACAGGATCGTCAGGCTGCTTCAAACTATTGGAGCAGGTATCTGGATGGATATGAGGAGCAGTCTCGTTTGCCACAGGCCAAAATCCAGAGCAAAACAGGTTATCAGACGAAGCGCCTGGACTTTGATTTGGGCGCGGGTCTAACGGCTGGAATTCAGCAAATCGCCAAGCGTTATCAGGTGACGATGAATACGCTGATGCAGACGGTGTGGGGCATGTTGCTTCAAAAATATAACGGTACGGATGATGTGGTGTTCGGCAGCGTCGTATCCGGACGTCCGGCGGAGATTCCAAATGTGGAGCATATCATCGGTCTGTTTATTAACACGATTCCTGTACGCATTCACAGTCATAAGGACAGTCTGTTCTCGGACGTGATGAAGCAGAATCAGGAGCAATCCATCGCTTCCCAAGCCTATGATACGTACCCGCTGTATGAGATTCAGGGACTGTCGGAGCTGAAGCAGGATTTGATCAACCATATCCTTATTTTTGAAAATTACCCGATGGAGGAGCAAATCGAGCAGTTGGGTGAGGGGGAAGCATCCAGCTTCCGCATTACGGGAGTGGAGTCCGTCGAGCAGACGAACTATGACTTTAACCTGGTGGTCCTGCCGGGGAACACGATCCACATGAGCTTTGTCTACAATGCGCTGGCATTTGAACGCGAAAGTGTGGAGCAAATTCAGGGTCATCTGATGGAACTGTTGAAACAGGTGGTAGCTAACCCGGATATTTCGGTACGTGAGCTGGATGTATTGAGTGAGCCAGAACGGGAGCAAATCCTGCGCGTATGGGGAGATACGGCAGCGGACTATCCAAGCGAGCAGACGATTCACGGCTTGTTCGAGGCGCAAGCGGCGCAGACCCCGGAGCAGGCAGCATTGTTCTTCGAAGGAGCACAGTTGACCTACCGCGAGCTGAATGAACGTGCAAACCGACTGGCTCGTACCTTGCGGAGTCACGGCGTAACAACAGACAGCTTGGTGGGGATTATGACGGAGCGTTCGGTGGATATGATCGTGGGGATGCTCGGGATTATGAAAGCGGGAGGCGCGTATGTTCCTCTAGATCCAACGTATCCAGAGGACCGTATCCGTTACATGCTGGACGACTCGGGAACAGCTCTCTTATTAACACAAAGCCATCTGGTGGAAAAAGTGGCCTTCGACGGCAAGATACTGGTGCTGGATGGGGAACAGGGGATCTATCACGAAGAGGGGGCGAATCTGGAGCCAGTGTCTGGCCCGAACGATCTGGCGTATGTGATTTATACCTCAGGAACGACGGGCCAGCCGAAGGGCGTTATGATCGAGCATCACGGGCCATGCAATCTGAAAACCTATTTTGATGAAACCCTACACATGAGCTTGTCGGATCATGTCCTGATGTTTGCCAGCTATTCCTTTGATGTCGCTTGCTGGGAAGTGTTCCAAACGCTGTTCTGCGGAGCCACACTGTACGTACCGACCATGGAGACGATTTTAAACTATGAGCGGTTTGAACAATATACCGCAGAGCACCAAATTACCGTAGTCATGCTGCCACCGACGTATGCGGTGTATCTGGAACCGAAGCGGATGTCGAGTCTGCGTATCCTGTTTACAGCCGGATCGGCCTCCTCATTAGAGCTTGTACAGCAATGGAAAGATCAGGTTCCGTATTATAACGGATACGGCCCAACGGAAAACTCAATTGTCACAACGATCTGGCCGGTGCCTGAGGATGCGAATGCGGATGAACGGATTTCTATCGGACGTCCCGTACCGAATCACCGGGTATATATCGTGGATGCGCATGGACATCTGGCACCTGTGGGCGTAGCTGGAGAATTGTGTGTATCGGGGGAAGGGCTGGCACGTGGATATCTGCATCGTCCGGAGCTCACGGATGAGAAATTTATACCTAATCCGTTTACGGACGGAGAAGCAGGATATGAACGGATGTATCGCACAGGGGACTTGGCGAGATGGATGCCAGACGGCAACATTGAGCACTTAGGCCGGATCGACCATCAGGTGAAAATCCGGGGGTACCGGATTGAACTGGGCGAGGTGGAGGCAAACCTGCTGAAGGTGGAGGCTGTGCAAGAGGTAATTGTACTATCCCATGAGGATGAGCAGGGTCAAAACCAACTGGTGGCGTACTATGTGGCAGAGCGCGAAGTGAGTACAAGTGAGTTACGCAGCTTACTGGGTGAAAAGCTGCCTAACTATATGGTGCCTTCGTACTTTGTGCAGCTGGAATCCATGCCACTAACACCAAACGGTAAAATTGACCGCACGGCACTGCCACTGCCGGAATTGGCAAGTAGCCCGGATATAGCTTACGTGGCTCCAAGAAATGAAGTGGAACAACAATTGGCGAATCTCTGGCGGGCGGTGCTTGGGGTAGAAAAGGTAAGTATCGACGAGAACTTCTTTGAGCTTGGAGGTCATTCTTTAAAGGCCATTCAGCTCGTTTCCAAAGCACAGGAATCAGGTATTCCACTCGGCATACACCAAGTGTTGCAACATCAAACCATTCGAAGCTTGTCCGATCTGTTATCCCTTGATAAAGTTGTCACCAAGCAAGATACTTCATTGCTTACAGATGTAACGGAAGCTGAACAATGGATTAGCGAAACCTTTGGCGTACAGGCCATGCTTCAATTCGTACCTAATGATGAACGCGACTACTTGTTTCTGCATGTGCATCCCTTCCGGGCAGATCAGGTGGACGAGATGACCGCCGGAATCTCGTCTCATGTTCATTCCGACCTCCATCCTCATTATATCGTTCCGATGGGTGAGGAAGACGCCAGCCTAAGGGTCAGAACAGGGCACACAGAGCTGGAGCAAACAGACGAGGAACAGGAAAACAGTCACCAACGTCAGACTGAAGAATGGATTTTAAAAATCGCTGAAATGAATGCTAGCTGGCATGAGCATCTACTCAGCTCAGAGGCTATCTATCGTTTCCCGCTGGCCCCTGCTCAGCATTACCATTTGATGCACCCGGCTTCCTCGGGCACCGTGGTTCGGTTGGACCAATACGTGGATATGGGGCGTCTGAATACAGCGATTCGGCAGTTAATTCATCGCCATGAATTACTGAGAAGTGTGCTTGTACACGCGGATGGAGTCTGGGAATGGGAAGTACGGCAAACACCGGAGCATATTTCATTGCCTTGTGTGGATCTTTCGATCTATCCGGTACAGACCCAACAGCAGCTTCTTTCATCCCTCATGTCGAATCTTTATTTTGAACCATATGAGCAGAAACACGCTCTGCAATACCGGATGATGCTGGTTCGCTTGAATTTGCGGGAACATTTACTGCTACTGCCATGCTCACATATCATCTTTGATGCGACGAGTGGTGTAGTTTTGCATAATCAGCTTCTGGAGGAATACGATCATATACAGCAAAGTCAGACAGTTAAAACATTCCATTATCACGAATATGTCGCTCATATCCGCCAAGGTCCTCAAGGACTCAGCGATCCGCAGATTGTGGAGCAATTTAAGCTCCCGGCATTTGAGGATCATAATAGTCGTATCCATGAACGGATGCTGGGGTGTAATTATGCAGCACCTACTTCATATCATTGGAATCTAAACCTGCATGATGTTCCAACGCAGGAGGAGGCTGTGAACCTATGGGATATTTCGTTGCAAATGGCATTCCAGTTCTTGAGCAGCTATTTTGAACAGTCCGAAGTTCCATTATGGTTGACACAGTATGGACGACAGTATGGGGATCGGAACTACTTTGGATCGGTGGGAGAATATATTGACCACATTCCCGTCTTACTCCTGAAGGAGGAGAGAATATCCTACGAAAATGATATCCAGAAACTCTTGGATACTGCCACACATCATCATTTAAATTTCTTCAATCTGATCTTTAACGAAGAAATGAAATCAGCTTACCCGCAATCAAGCAACATTCTAAAAAAGGGACTTGAACAACTGCCAATCGTGTTTAACTACTTGGGTGAAATGCAGGGAGGCTTAAATGAAATCGGTGCTTTGGACAGGAAGAAGGAACAGGCAAACGGAGGAAAAGCGATTTTCTTTGAGTCTGTATACACAGAAAGTGTATTGCAGATTTCTCTATCCCTTCCCTTTGAAGAGGATCACGAGAAAATTCATCGAATCTTCCAAGCTGCCAGTGACAGGCTCTTAACCGCTTTGACCATCTCGCAGTAAGGAGATGAAGATGTGAATCAATTGTTTAAGGATCATCGTTTTATCCGTTTCTTTGCTTCCCGTACTTCTGCCAACATCGCGGACAGCATTTATTCTATCGTCCTGCTGTATTTTGTACAGCAATCGACACAGTCGGTGGCGATGACCAGCTTCACGTATACGGCCGTATCTGCGGCGTCGATTTTCAGCTTTCTCGTGGGTCCTTTGGTGGATCGCTATTCACCGCCTTTGTTGGCCAGTATCGCCTTGTTTACGCAGGCTGTGCTCATTTTGGCTGTCCCGTTTCTCATTCAGGACGGGATGGTTAATCTGGTCGCTATCCTTGTTATTGTTTTTATTGCATCCTGCTTCTCTACATTGTTTTATCCGGCCAACAGTAAAATGCTGCCGCAACTGGTAGGCTCGCCGGATTTGATTGTCCGGGCGAATTCCATGATTTCGTCGACGGATCAGGTGATTAATATCGCCGGGTATCTGGCTGGAGCCTCGCTCATTATCGCCATGGGGATGAAAAACACGTTTTTTCTAGCCAGCGCAATGCTGTTTCTGGCAGGCTTTGTGTATATCAGGCTCAGCAAGCAGATCGACGCTCCTGCGATGGAGGACACGAACGGTAAAGGTTCACTGAAGCTGGGGTACTATCTGAGGGAGCTGAAAGAAGGGTATCTTTTTGTAAAACGGAACGCCTTCCTGAGAATTATGCTCCCGTTCTTTGCTTTGACGAATTTTTCGATGGCCATTTTAATTATTGCCCTACCTTCCATTGCGGTATCCTATGGCTCACCGATCTATTACAGCTTACTGTATGTGGCCTATTTTATCGGTATTTTTGTCGGTTCCTTTCTGGTCAGTGTATTGAAAAAGAACGGCATCACCATTGCGGTCTCCTGGGTAGCTATGGGGCTGGCGATCTACGTGTTTTCCATTGTGCCGGAGATGTGGATGAAGCTGCTGGCCGCCCTGTTGCTAGGTATTTTTACAGGCATCATCAATGTACTGCAAACGTCCTTGATTGAAATTATTACCCCGCTGCCGTTAATGGGACGGGTGGCATCCTTTCTAAACACGCTGTCGAGCGCAGCCCTGCCATTGGGAGCCTTGATTGGTGGTCCGCTAGCTTTACGGTTTGCTCTTAGTGAGGTGCTGTTTTTCAGCGGACTGATTACCGCATTGTGCGGCTTGATCATGTTTTTGGTCAAGGATATTCGCCAGTTTGAGATTCCTTCAGAGGAGATTGGAAGAGTAACCCCAACTCCCGTTACTGAGGACATAAGCTAGAGCTTGATCCA
Organism: Paenibacillus sp. 203; assembly: GCF_037027525.1. Classification (NCBI taxonomy): domain Bacteria; kingdom Bacillati; phylum Bacillota; class Bacilli; order Caryophanales; family Paenibacillaceae; genus Paenibacillus; species Paenibacillus sp. 203. The sequence goes on along the minus strand of NZ_JAXCHD010000022.1, from coordinate 17,437 downwards.
AATTCATAAGCTACGCATGCAAAATGCCAGGCCCTCATCACAGGGCCTGGCATTTTTAGTATTTCTGGCTCTGGAACGTAGGAGCTGATCGTTTTAGTGCTGGTGTTGGAGCGCTGTTTATGGTTATCATAGACGAAGGTATGAATCTATCGTTTACATTCGGATACAAAAGGAGATACAAGATGGCTGAACCTTTAAAAAATATATACACAGAGGATTTTCTTCGACTTTTCGGTGAAAAAGTACAGTCTGCGTACAGGCCGTTCGATACCATCGGATTTATCCATCAAGTGATGGATAAAAAATGGGATGAGCTGGAGCTGAAAGAACGAATACGGCGTATTTCGTTAACATTAGGGGCATTTTTGCCCAGTAATTATGAAGAAGCTCAGGGTATTCTTTTTACTATAGATGAGCATTGCAGTGGTTTTCCGTACTTGTTTTTCCCCGATTTTGTGGAGGTGTATGGGCAGGGAGAAGAACATTGGGACCTGTCCATGAAGGCACTGGAGCGATTCACATCTAAGTCCTCTGCGGAGTTCGCCGTAAGACCCTTCCTCCTGCGTGAACCGGAACGGATGATGCAGCAGATGACGACCTGGGCGGGACATCAAAGTGAGCACGTTCGCCGTCTTGCCAGCGAAGGCTGCCGTCCACGGCTACCCTGGGGACAGGCGTTGCCTGTGTTTAAGCGCGATCCTGCTCCAGTATTGGCTGTATTGGAATTATTGAAAGCCGATCCATCACTATATGTACGTAAAAGTGTAGCCAACAACCTGAACGATATTGCCAAGGATCATCCTGATGTGGTCATTGCTACGGCTCAACGGTGGAAAGGGACACATCCTGACACCGATTGGATTGTGCGTCATGGCTGCCGGACCCTGATTCGCAAATCCATCCCTGAAGTGATGGCAATGTTCGGCTATGCGGATGAAACAGACGGGGCACCGTTGGTCACGGGTGCCTCTTTCACCACAGACCCTGCCTTGCTAAGACTCGGTGATAGCTGTGAGTTGAGCTACGCGCTTCAGCTTCGTGGAGGTAACTCGGTACGAGTCCGCATCGAGTACGGCATTGACTTTGTGAAGGCGAGAGGACAAGTCTCACGTAAACTGTTTTTGCTATCTGACAAAACAGTCCCTGGAGGAACCCATCTTACAGGTACACGGACACACCGCTTTGCAGACCTGACAACTCGTCGCCACTATGCGGGAACGCATCGGATTTCGCTGCTCGTAAATGGTCAGGAAGCGGCTTCTACAGCGATAGAACTCCAGCTGTAGATCACGATAGCAGTGAAGAAAAAGAGCCTGAAATCAGGCTCTTTCAGGCTGTCGAGAAAGTCTCGACAGCTTCTTTTATGTTAATTTTATTTAAGACGACACCGCGTTAATGTTGTATAATATAGGTAACTATTGTATAGAACGGACGGTGTTGATATGCTTCGACCTAATCAAGACAAACAACAATCTTTTGAATTGGTTTCTCTGGAAGAACTGGTTCCCCAAGATCATTTGCTTCGCAAAGTGGATACATATATAGACTTCTCCTTTATTCATGAGAAGGTAAGCCCGCTGTATTGTGCGGACAACGGGCGTCCTGCCATTGATCCTACCGTATTGTTTAAAATGATTTTCCTCGGTTATTTCTATGGCATTCGCTCAGAACGGCAACTCGAGCGTGAAATTCAGACGAACTTGGCCTATCGTTGGTTTCTGGGGCTGGGCTTAACCGATAAAGTTCCGGATCATACGACGATTAGCTGGAATCGCCGTACACGCTTTAAAGACACCACGATCTTTCAAGATATCTTCGATGAAATTGTGCTGCAGGCGATCTCTCACCGAATGGTGGGCGGACGTGTTCTCATGACCGATTCCACCCACCTCAAGGCCAATGCCAATAAACATAAGTACACCAAAGAGCAAGTATTGCAGAATACCAAAGACTATATGGACGAGCTTAACGAAGCGGTGAAGGATGACCGGAGAAACCACGGAAAAAAGCGCTAAAATCTCGAGAGGAAGTGAACGAGGAAAAAGAAATAAAAGTAAGCAAAACCGACCCGGACAGCGGCTATATGATCCGTGATGGCAAGCCCGAAGGCTTCTTCTATCTGGACCACCGAACGGTGGATATGAAGTACAATCTCATTACCGATGTGCATGTGACACCGGGAAATGTACATGATTCCGTCCCCTATTTGTCCCGTTTGGACCGCCAACGAGAACGTTTTGGTTTTCAAGTAGAAGCCGTGGCACTAGACTCAGGTTATTTAACGACGCCGATTTGTCGAGGTTTACAAAACCGAAAGATTTTTGCCGTGATTGCTCACCGAAGATTCCATTCCAGACAAGGACTGTTCCCAAAATGGAAGTTTGAATACGATGCCAAACGCAATGTGTATAGATGCCCAGCCCAACAAGAACTGCCCTACCGGACGACGGACCGTAAGGGATACCAGCAGTATGCCTCTGACCCAGCACAGTGTCAGCATTGCCCGTTGCTGAACCAGTGTACCCAGTCTCAAAACCACCGCAAAGTGGTGACTCGGCATGTCTGGGAAGACAGCAAAGAGTGGGTGCGGAGCAACCGGTTGAGCCTATCCGGTAAAAAGCTATACCGCAAACGAAAAGAGACGATTGAGCGAAGCTTCGCGGATGCCAAAGAGCTCCATGGGTTTCGCTATTGCCGTTTGCGCGGTCTTCCAAACGTCAGGGAACAAGCCCTTATGGCGGCAGCCGTGCAGAACATGAAGAAGGTGGCGATCCACCTGGATCGCCTGGAAAAACAGGGGTAACCCCCCCTATTTCCCCAGAGGACAGAGCATTATGATGTAAAAAAGAAACCCACGTCTCAAAATGACGGGGTTTCTCGACAATCTGAAAGAGCCTGAAATCAGGCTCTTTATTTTTATCGATCGCTTTACCCAATTTATTTTTTTTCAAAAATATGATTCTGGTATTAGAACCTGGTACTAAGACGTGTTATACTACAGTAAGAAAGTGGATCTCATCTTATGTATAAAGGGGAAGGTATAATTTGACAGATCAACAACAATGGCTTGCGCCTGAATATTACAATATGACTTCGGAAATGGAACACCATGATGCTAGTAAAACTGCACTCAAGTGGCTGAGTGAGACAGGAGAATACGAAGAAATCACCTACGGAGAGCTGTTGAAAAAGGCTAACCGGCTGGCTGGAGGACTCGCAAATCTGGGATTTAACAAAGGTGATAGGGTTCTGGTCGTAGTACCACGGCGTATTATTGCGTATGTAATTTATCTGGCCTGCTTGAAGCTGGGGCTTGCTGTCATTCCATCTTCAGAAATGCTACGTGCCAAGGATATTGCATATCGTCTCCGCCATTCGGAAGCGCGCGCAGTCATTGCCTGGACCGGAGTAACAAGCGAAGTGGACAAAATAAATGATGATTTGCCTGCTCTGGACTATCGTATCGTGGTCTCCGGGGACGACACGGCAGATGTATCTGGCTGGCTCGTGCTGAATGAGCTAATGGATGGACAGGAAGATACTTTTGAAGCTGTGAAGACGCACCGTGACGACATGGCCATTCTGGCCTATACTTCGGGCACCACAGGAAATCCTAAAGGTGTTGTACATAGCCATGGCTGGGGATATGCCCATCTGCGGATAACATCACCATGGTTGGATATTCGAGCTTCAGACGTAGTATGGGCTACAGCTGCACCAGGATGGCAAAAGTGGATTTGGAGTCCGTTTTTATCAGTACTGGGGAATGGAGCGACCGGATTCGTATATAATGGTCCGTTTCGTCCGGGTCGCTATTTGCAGTTCATGCAGCAGTACGGAATCCAAGTGTTGTGCTGTACGCCGACAGAATACCGGATTATGGCGAAAACGGATGGTTTGGATCAATATGATCTATCCCAATTGCGCAGCGCAGTTTCTGCGGGAGAGCCTCTCAATCAGGAGGTTATTAATAAGTTTCAGGAGCAGTTCAACATTACGATTCGTGACGGCTACGGTCAAACAGAGAGCACATTAATTATTGGTAATTTAAAGGATGCACCTCTGCGCACAGGCTCGATGGGCAAATCTATTGCAACGGGACTCGTTGAGGTCGTAGACGAGGATGGCATTCCACTGGCTCCGGGGCAAGTGGGCGATATTGCGGTACGCGCTGATCTGCCGGCATTATTCCATACGTATTACCATGATCCAGAACGCAAATTAGCTAGTGTCCACGGAGATTATTTTGTTACGGGAGACCGAGCTCGCAAAGATGAGGATGGATATTTCTGGTTCGAAGGACGTGGGGATGATATCATTATCAGTTCTGGCTATACCATTGGTCCTTTTGAAGTAGAGGAAGCGCTTATGAAGCATGACTCCGTGCAGGAATGTGCTGCTGTAGCCAGCCCTGACGAAATCCGTGGACATGTTGTAAAAGCTTTTGTCGTACTCAAAGCTGGGGTAGAAGGATCACCGGCGTTAGTGAAGGAACTGCAACATCATGTGAAAACATGGACGGCGCCTTATAAATATCCACGAAAAATAGAGTTTATTCAAGAGCTTCCTAAAACTAGCTCTGGCAAAATACGAAGAGTGGAGCTACGTGAACTGGAGAAGCAATCCGTACTGTAGTGATGAAATCATTCAATATAATCAAAAGGGAACAGGAGCGTGGAAAAATGAGTACATTTGAATCATTGTTGGAGCAATACGCAGAACTGGTCGTAAGAGTAGGGGTTAACATTCAGCCCGGACAGGTGTTTTTGGTAACTGCACCACTGGAAACTGTTGAGTTTACACGCCTGATTGTCAGCAAAGCCTATGAAGCAGGCGCTAAATATGTACAGGTAGAGTTCGAGGATGATTCCATCACACGTAGTCGTTTTGAACATGGTGACGAAGCCAGCTTTGATTACTACCCTGCTTGGAAGGCAGAAATGATGGAGAAATTTGCTGAAGAGGGTGGAGCCACACTAACGATTAAAGTGCCGAACCCAGATTTATATCAAGGCATTGATCCACAAAAGGTATCTCGTGCGACTAAGGCGGCAGCTACGGCGAGAGAAGGTTTTTCCAAATATACCCGAAATCATAAAATTAGCTGGTGTTTGATTAAAGCGCCGACGAAGGCTTGGGCCGATAAAGTATTTGCAGATGTAGCAGAAGAGGATCGTATACGTGTCATGTGGGATACAATCTTCCAAATGAACCGTGTAGATGGCTCTGATCCTATTCAGAATTGGCAGAAACATTTGAAAAACCTTGAACAGGTACAAGACAAGCTGAATCATAAAAAGTATAAAAGCCTCCATTATCGTGCACCAGGAACGGATTTGAGAATTGAACTGGCTGACGGTCATATTTGGCGCAGCGGTGGTGGTGAGAACGAGCACGGAGATTATTTTGTCGCGAATATGCCGACAGAAGAAGTGTTCACGATGCCTAAGCGTACAGGTGTGAATGGTCATGTCACAAGTACCATGCCACTCAATTTAAATGGACAACTGGTGGATCGCATAACGTTTACCTTTAAGGACGGTAAAGTCACTGAATATACAGCAGAATCCGGCGAGCAGCATCTGACTCATTTGCTCGCTACGGATGAAGGGGCCAGCTATTTGGGAGAAGTTGCACTGGTGCCGCACGATTCACCGATTTCCAATCTCAATCGCATTTTTTACAATACAGGTATCGACGAAAATGCCTCCTGCCATTTGGCTCTAGGCAGTGCGTATCCATTTAATATGGAAAATGGGACACAAATGAACCGGGAGGAGCTGCTCCAGAACGGTGCCAATGTCAGCCTGACTCATGTGGACTTCATGATCGGCTCAGCTGAGCTGGATATTGACGGCGAATTGCAAGACGGAAGCAAAGAAGCCGTGTTCCGCAAAGGAAATTGGGCTATTTAGGCCTTTTTTCAATCTCCATTCAATCGACCCGCAAACGATCTCATTCGTTATGCGGGTTTTTCTATTCTCTAAATCTCAAATTGCTGCTTGTTTTGTGAAATATAAAGTGCTGAACTGAGTTCAAACAGTAATTTAAACAACGTTTTAATTATTGTTTGAAAAGTCATTTACATAAAATCGTCCCATTTCATTCATCCCGTTATGATTGGACGAAACTGGAGGAGGAAAAACATTGAATCACCCAGACAAAAAACAACAAACCAAGGAAAAAATCTTAGATGCTACGCTGGAATTTATTCAAAAGGAAGGTTTTGAGGCAGTTACAATCCGGAAAATTGCCGACCTGTCTGCTACTAATATTTCTTTAGTTAATTATTATTTTGGCTCCAAGGAAAATCTGCTCAGTGAAGCTATTGAAGTGATATTAAATGGCTTTCAGCACACCTTTTCTATTTTGGACAATACAGCGATGCCTCCCCAAGATAGACTGAAACAATTTTTACTTAACTATCTGCAGGTCATTCGTCAATATCCAGAGCTTCTTTCGCGAATTATTGCCATGGGCAGCACGCCCTTTACATCTCAACAGGAATACGGAAGGTTTTTAAACATAATGGGATTTCCAAAGGTTCAGAGCACGATCAAGGAGCTGACAGGTGAGCAACAGCCGGAGCGCTTGTTAGCGATGATGCTGCAAATATTTGGAGCTATTTTTCTGCCTGCACTGATGAGTCCAATTCTTGAATCAGGGGCAGTTGTGGAAATACCTTCAATAGAGGAACAATTAAATCTGCTGTTCGAAAGATATTTTGATCAAAAATAAATCATAGGGGTGACTAATATGATACTTTTGAGAAAATATTGGCAAGATGCAGGGGCTATAATCGGTGTGGTTGTATGTATTGTTTTACTTATGAATCCAGCTATCCTTTCGGATATAACAGGCATGTTATGGTTGAGTTTTGTGGCTATATTGTTTCATCAATTTGAGGAGTACCGCTGGCCTGGATATTTTGCTGGTTTATTTAACAAAGTTATGTTTAAAAGTGACACACCGGATCTTTACCCCTTAAACACTCAATCAGCGATGATTATCAATGTGGCAATTGCCTATGTGTTTTATCTGCTTCCCGTATGGTTTCCGCAAGTAATCTGGCTTGGACTCGCACCAGTTTTTATGGGATTCTTTCAGGTCGTTTGGCACGGCATCGTTGTCAATATTAAAGCAAAAACCTTATATAATCCTGGCTTGTTTACGGCACTTCTCCTTCATGTTCCAGTCGGAATCTGGTATATTCATGAAATAGTACAGCGAGACATCCCAACGGCAATAGACTGGATTGCGGGTACGATCTACTTTGTTTTTGCTGTATACATCTCCATCATTAAAGGGAATATGTGGTTGAAGGAGAGTGACTCTCCTTACTCCTTTTCTAAACAACAGCTGGGAGCTTATGGTCGTAAATAGGGTATGTTAGAAAATCATCAATGTCCTTGTTTACAAGTTGGAAACAAGTAGAGGTATTCCGGAAATGAGGTTCGGTTACACTTGGTTTGTACCCAAGAACAAGGAAAGAGTGATCTTATAATGAAGCATACACATCAATCTTATGATCGTAAAAAGTTGGCTTACAAGCTAATCACCACTAGTGCTTTATTGGCTATAGGTTTTGCTGTGATGACAGGATGCAGCAATAGCGGGGAGGAAAAATCAACTGCTCCTACTAAAGCCGAAACAGTCACACCACCTGCTAGTTCTACAGATCAAAACACGGACCTCAATACTAATGGCCAAGACTCAACCTCTACCCATCAAGAACCTGCCAGTAGTACAGCTTCACCTCACGGTAAACACAGCTCCGCAGCTGCTATACTCAGCGCAGCCAAGCAGGGGACCTTACCGAATTTGCCTAAAGGTCTTGGCTTGGGAACTAGTAGCGATTTGTTATTTGACCTGTGGGGGAAATCCGAGTCAGGTTCTACAGGTCCTATGAGAAGCTATGCTAAGTATCATACAGACATCATGCTGGATGGAAGCGATAAAGTTACAGAAATTACATCTTTCGATCCAGACTATAAGAAGTTGCTTATCAAACAAGTTGTTGACGAATTGGGCGAACCTACGGAAACCGTTGACACCTCTAGAGACATACCTGACACAGCAGAAGCTAATTATACGATCAATAACACATCAGGACTTAGTTATTATTTAGTATTTTCCTATCAAACCAAAACGCAAAAGATCAATTATATCCGAATATATTTTAACTCTAAAAAACCATAATTGGATGTATATAACAGAGTCGTTTCCGTCAGAATTGCGGAGGCGACTTTGTTCAAACTCATTGCATTTTTAGGTTATGTTGTTTATACTGATTTGTAATTGATTAATCACTAATCAGAAAACTGTGCTAAATAAAAGGATGAAAAAAACATGGCTAAAGCTACGTCAACCTCTATAAATCGCCAAAAGGAAATCATATCTGCTGCTATTGAAGTGTTTGCAGAGATGGGCTACTACCGAGCTACAACAGCCAAAGTTGCGGAACGGGCCAATATTTCTCAGCCTTACGTCTTTCGTTTTTTCGCTACCAAGGAAGCGTTGCTTGTTGAAGCCTTGAAGGTTTCATTTGCACGTATCATAGAATCTTTTCACAGCGTCATTCATTCGGCCTCATCTGAACAGCTCGAGCAAGAGCTAATTGCAGCCTATTCGCAAATGATGATGGAATACCGCAATGAAACACTTTTGCAAATGCAGGCGCAGACGATTCGCGAGGATGAGGTCGTAAGCGTGATGCAGCAAGGATTCCGTGAAATTCATACAACGGTCTATGATGCTTTCCGACGGGCAGGTATTGAACAAGCAATGGAAAGAACGATGCTTTTTCTTGCCAGAGGTATGCTGTGCAATATTTCGATGTCGCTGGATCTGCCAGAACTGATGAAAAAAGACGATTAATTTGGGTTTATGCATTAGAGTCGCGTTTTTGCGCGGCTTTTTTGCTTTTAATTTTATTTTGTTCAAGACATGATTTCGTTTGCTACTGAGAAAAAACGGCCAAATAAGTTGACAAGAGAAGCGAGTCTCGTTATCCTAATACCCATAGGGGTATATGTATAAAGAGGTTTAACTAAGCTAAGCCCCCTCAAAAAACAGACGGAGGTACTACAATGTCATCAATTAACAATATCCAAGCAGATCGTATTCTTGATTGCAAAGGGCTAGCTTGCCCTATGCCTATAGTAAGAACAAAAAAGGCTATGAATGAGCTCGTTCCCGGAAAGATTATGGAGGTTCAGGCGACTGACAAAGGTTCATTAGCCGATTTTCAGAGCTGGGCCAAAAACACCGGACATCAATATTTGGGCACTCTCCAAGAAGGAGATGTAATGCGACATTATTTACGCAAAGCAAATCCGGCTGAAGTGAAGAAGGAGCAAATATTTTCTTCTACGATAAACTATGAAGAGCTACAAGCAAAATGTTCTGGAAACGAGAACTTCATTTTGCTTGATGTTCGTGAACCCGCTGAATTTGCGCTTAAACATATCCCTGGATCTAAGCACATCCCTCTTGGCGAACTGGAGAACAGACTCTCTGAACTGAACTTGGAAGAAGAAATCGTAGTGATCTGCCAAGCTGGAGCACGCAGTGAAATGGCTTGTCAGCTATTAGTTTCCAAAGGCGCTAATAAAGTCAAATCTGTACTTTCAGGCATATCCGAATGGGCTGGAGAGACTACGGGAAGCGAATCCATATGAGTACGACAGCAGAAATTTATACAAATAATCAAGAATATGCTCAGCCCAAAACAACGATTGTATTATTCAGCGGGGAGCTGGATAAGGCGATTGCTGCATTCATTATTGCGAATGGAGCGGCAGCATATGATCATGAGGTAACTATTTTCTTTACTTTTTGGGGGCTAAATACGTTACGCAAGGATGAAATCGTGAGCACCAATAAGGGAATGCTCGAAAAAGCCTTTGGCTGGATCATGCCTCGTGGACCCAAAAAGCTTGCACTATCCAAAATGAATTTTGCCGGACTTGGTCCACAGATGATCAAGCATGTCATGAAAAAGCACAATGCGCTTTCCTTGCCGCAGCTTATAGAGTTGGCACGAGAGCAGGGGATCAAGCTCGTCGCCTGTACCATGACCATGGATTTGTTAGGGCTGCAGCAAGAAGAGCTAATCGAAGGTTTGGAATATGCTGGAGTAGCCGCCTACTTGGGGGATGCTTCGCAGGGCAAGGTGAATCTATTTATTTAGGGTATCCTATTTATTTTTTTGGTTTATAATATACCTATACGTGTATATGGTAAGTCAAAAAAGGAGTGCATTACTTATGGATTACAATTACAGTGATGAACTGAAAACGCGCCTGAGGAGGATTGAGGGACAGGTGCGTGGGGTACTTCGTTTAATGGATGAAGGAAAATCGTGCAAAGACGTCGTTAGCCAGTTATCTGCCGTACGTAACGCATCAGATAAAGCGATTGCCCAAATTGTAGCAGAGAATCTGCAACGATGTATATTGGAAGAGCAAGAGGCTGGAGGAGACACGGATAAGCTGGTTAAAGAAGCGATTCAGCTTCTTGTGAAAAGTAGATAATCCTGACTCCAGAGTCCAAGCTAGCGGGCAATGATGTCACTATGCACAAAATTACGGGAGCTGGCATATTGCCTTTAACCAGCCACATATATTGAACGTGGTTAAGAGTTTTTTGATAAACATCTGAAAGATTAAAATTATATAATAGCCGTAATTAAAAAGTTCGCTGCCTCAAGTTGGTAGCGGGCTTTTTTAATCGTACAATTTTAGGAATAAGCCTCTGTTTATGCTGAGGTAGACAGGTGTAAATAACACAAAAGGAAAACAACTTCTTCCGGGAGGCATACTTATGGAGGTATTTGTTACGATTGGTGTCAAATTGATCATCAGCTTTTTTGGCTTGTGGATCATTACTTTTATTACAGGTCGGAAAACACTCAGTCAGTTAACACCACTCGATTTCCTAACATCATTGGTGTTAAGCGAAATTGTGGGAAATACGTTATATGACGATAAGGTAACCATTGGGCAGCTATTGTTTGCTTTGGCACTATGGTGCGCGCTGGCCTACTTTTTTGAAAAGGCGACGACCCGTTTTGTGAAATTTGGCTATATGGCAGAAGGTCGAACAGTGCTGCTCGTGGATAAGGGCCAGGTCAATCAAGAGATGCTTGAAAAATATGATATAGAATTTACACAGTTGCTCACCATGCTGCGCCAGCAAAATATTTTTTCTCTACGTGAGGTCTGGTATGCCACGTTAGAGACGAACGGTTCATTGTCAGTCATGCGCAAACCCGAATACGAGCCACCTGCTGCTCAGGATATGGGAATAGATGCACAGCCTGATCTATTTTCTGTTACTGTCATTGATAAGGGAAGGTTGCTAAATGAATCTATGCGTGGGAAAACAATCGATATAAAGCTAATAAAAGCGAAGACGCGAGAGCAGGGATATGATAGTATCGACGAGATTGCCTATGCAGAGCTTAGCGAGGATGGAACGCTCCATATAGTGCCGATGAAAGAGAATAAAAATTAAAAAAGTGGTGGATCTATTTAAATGAATGATCATCTCCTCATGAAGAGGACTGTTTATTTGTCTTTTTTCTTTTTTCAATAACAATAAAGGTGAATAGTAACAAAGGAAGAAAAATTTGAAAAATAGGAAACCAGGAATTAAGAACAAATTTTCGACCGATTACCATGTGATGAATATAGTTAGGCGACAAAAAAGAAAGACCATAAATAAGTGCTGCAAGGGGAAGAATCCATTTTTTAAATCCGACTCCGGTTATTTTTTCAAGTCCTATCACAGCACCATTAAAAAATAAAGACATTTTGATGATCAAGCCAAGAAAAAGAAGCAAGGTGAAAAGGGCATCCATTCGTTCGAACAGATCTGCTAATTCAATCAACTGAACGGCTTCCAAAAGAGGAAGTGTGCTATTTGCAGCGATCTTGGGTCCGAGAACAAAAATATCCAATTGATTAACAAATGTTAGAGCAAGTGCGGTCATTATATAGGCAAAGGAAACGGGTTTTGTGAGATTCCGGCCTTTATGTACAAGCGGATAAAATACAAGAAATAACACAGTTTGTCCGAATGGAAAGGAGATAAGCTCAGGAATAGCGGCTTTAAATATGGGGTTCCATCCTTCCTCTAAAACCGGAAGGGAATTTTCCAAGTGAAAGAGACCAGTTGCCGGAATTAATATACTAATTATGGCGTATCCAAGTACAAAAAAAGGGAAAAGGAATAAGCAAAATAAGAAAAATGCTTTGTAGCCGTAACGAACCGTGTTGGATACAACCACGATTGTGATCAAGATGATGATCCACAAAGGGGTTTGGCGGAGCAGAGTCATTACGGTCACCTCGCCTAAATCGCGTATGTTCCGAGAAGCTTCATATGTAAAATACATCACAAAAAGTAAATTGATGAGTGTACCCACATATTTCCCTGTGTAACGGCGAAACAACATGAACAAATCTAATTCAGGATCTTGATGGTGAATAGCAAGATGGAGCATTAGCAGAAGAAGTCCTGCTAATGCTCCTATCAACATGACTAACCAAGCATCTTGCTTTGCTTCAGCCCCCATTAAAAACAAAGTTGTACTTCCAACTTCAAATAAAGACATACAAATGATCAGCTCGGATACTCGGATTGTATTTTGACGCATTGCTTCATTTCACCTCTCCCTGTTTATTTCATTTCAACAGTTCGTTAAAAGATTTTTCGAATAATCCTGGACGTGCAAGCTTCATTTTTACACCTATTTTTATATCCATGTTTGCGAACTCTTCAGGCCATGTCTCTTTTATTTTTTTCCAGTCTTTTGGGTACTTGTGATGAATTTTATTTCCGACACCAATAAGGTCGATATTCTTTTGCTGTAAGGCTTTCCAGCCTTCCTGAATTTGCAGTTTGATCGTTTCTGCTGCTTGCATCTGCAATTGACCTATACTTTGCATATCTTTCATTTCTCTTTGCGAAGAGGCTGACAGAAGATCCCCGGTAGCTTTAACGTCAACGTTGAGGTAATAATGATTTAAATTCTTGATTGGTGTAACCTTAACCTTGGCTTTCCGGATGAGGAAAGCGGACGTAACATTCCCATCCACATAGTTTACAGTAGTGTTTTTAATCTGGTTGTTTAACCATGAAACCCCTATACTTTCCTTTTCATTTAGGAAGCCGACTCTCTTGTCTTTCTGAAAAATGCTTAAGCCCGATAACTTGAGTTTATTTTTGGCGGAGGTTTCCTTGAAAACATCAACAGAGTCTAGTTTCTCCGGCTCGGAACCCTCAAGAGATATTTCTGGAACTCCGGCTGCACTATCGGAGCTAATTTTCGAAATAAATTCATACATGGATATTGCAGGGTAAATTGATCCTAATTTGCTATTTCTTTCTATAATCTTTTCTAAAGCTTGACCAGGAATTTTCTCTGGTGGTACAAGCTTTTTTAAAAAATTACGAGCCTCTCCGTTGGCAATGAATACTTTTACAGTTTCTCGTGAATCAAGGTTGCGGAGGTAAATATCAATAATCTCTTCAATGCCTTGTTCTGCTGCTTTTTTTCCAATAACGAGTATATTATTTTGGGCAAAATATAGTTTGCGTGGGTATTCCAGGCTACTCTTCGTAACGGTCTCTCTCAATGTTTTTCCATGTGTAGAAAAGGTATGTACAGCGCTTTGCGATGCCCCGGTGGAAGAACCACCTGATCCAGTCGTCATGGCTGATGGAATTATAATTTGATAGGTATTGATCCAGTCGCCCTTATGTCCATCAATTCCAGTTGCTGTTGTGATGGCTAATTCGTTCAATTCTGTTCGATCTACGCACCCTGTAAGTAATAACCCTGCAATAAACAGAACATAACTAACTCTTAATTGCCGCACCATTGATCTCTCCTATTTTTGGGTATCAGACTTATGATCACCTTCGGTATCATCCGAACTAGCAGGGTATTGGTGAGCTGCCTGTCTTGTCTCATTATGACCTGATTTTTCGCTAGGTCTGGTTTTCATAGCCCACCACGGAGCTCTGATGATAAGGTCCTTCATATTAGATTTAAAGGTGGGGCTGTAGGGCACAAAATAATCAACTCCGAATGATTTGAGAGATACAAGATGAACAAGAAGGGGGATAATTCCGATCAGAATACCGAATAATCCCAGAGCCCCTGCCAGTAGCATAAGTGCAAAACGCAACAACCTGACTGCTGAAGCCATACCAAAATACGGGATGACAAAGTTCGATATAGCAGTGAAGGCAACAACGATAACCATTGCACCTGAGACCAGTCCAGCTTGCACCGCCGCCTGCCCGATAACCAGAGCTCCTACGATGGAAACGGCTGGTCCGATGACCCGTGGCATTCGCACACCTGCTTCACGAATCACTTCAAACATTAATTCCATCATTAATGCTTCCAATAATGCAGGAAAAGGAGTTCCTTCCCGTTGAGCCATCAGCGTAATCAACAGCGTGGTGGGGATCATTTCCTGTTGGAAAGTCGTCAATGCTATAAATAGAGAGGGAAGCAACAATGAGACTAGAAAAGATACTACACGAAGAGCCCTTAAAAAAGTTGAAATGTCATATCTCTGGTAGTAGTCTTCCGCCGTTTGAAAGAAATTAAAGAAGGTTACAGGTGCAATCAGAGCGAATGGCGTCCCATCAACCAGGACAGCTACTTGTCCGTCTAAAAGGCTACCTGCGACTGTATCCGGACGCTCTGAGTTTAGCATGGTGGGAAAGAGACTAAGTGGTTCATCCTGTATAAATTCTTCGATGTAGCCACTTTCAAGTATGCTGTCTGTATCAATGGATTGAAGCCGTTTTGTAATTTCCTGTATGACTTCTGGATTAGCGACATTTTCAATGTAAGCTAACATGACTTTGGTTTGTGTATATCGCCCAATAACGTGACTTTCAAATTTAAGGTCAGGTGTCCGCAATTTTCTTCTGATCAGTGTAATGTTGGTTGAGATATCCTCCGTAAATCCTTCTTTTGGACCCCGAACTACCGTTTGGGTACTGGGTTCCTGAATAGCACGCCTTGTTCCACCTGCGATGGAAACTGCCAGCGCATATGTACTTCCGTCGATAGCAATGACAGCATTGCCAGATAGGATAGATTGATAAACTTCATTTTGTGAGTGTATCATTTGAATATTTCCTGACGGGATTGTTCTTTTTAATAGCGAAATTGCGGTATTTTCTTCAAGCTTAAAAGAAGCTGTGGAGACTGTCTCTGTAATTAAGCCCTCGATCAAATCGGAAAGCAAGTTCTGATCAATCAGTCCTTCAATATAACAAACGGCAAATTGGCCGGCATGAGTAGGACTTTCGGGAAAATCACGAATAATAAAGTCAGAACTTTGCCCAAGTTTAAATTTGAGCAAAGATAGAGTATGTGCTAATGATGGATTTATAGGTTCTGAAGAGGCTTGCTGTTTGGATTTTTCGATATCCTGTGTGTACCTTTTTCCAGGTTTCAGAACATTTCTAATCCAACGTTTTAACACAAGTGAACCCCCTCTTTATTGATAAAGCATATCTTTGCCCTGCAACCTCAAAATATACGTTGTTTTTATGAATTGGATACTTAGTGAAAGACATTTGGAAGCCTCATAATTCTCCAAATTTCGCAATCAACCACCACAGGGTCTAGAGGAGTTTACATTATAGAATATTTGAGTTCCGGATTGAGGAGACTACCACATATGGGTTTGAAATTTTTCAGAAAGTGGTGATCAGGTTTGAGTTTCTCAGATGATCAGCTCATCTGTTTTGGGTTTGAGGACAAACTAGGGTATTTTGCTAAGGCTGCTGTTCCTCCTATTTATGAGACTGCTCCATTTTTCTTTGATACCTACGAAGATTATGCTGAAGCAGCTAATAATGAAAAGGAGCATTATGTCTATTCGAGAGGAACCAATCCTACCGTTCGGATTGCAGAACAAATGATTGCTGCGCTGGAAGGTGGGGAGGATTGCAAGTGCTTTGCCTCCGGAATGGCTGCTATCAGTGCCGCTCTAATGTGTAGCTTATCCGCAGGGGATCATCTGATTCTGGTCGGACACATATATGAAACTTCCGTCAGCCTAGCCAAATACTTAACGAAGTTCCATATAAACTACACCATTGTACATTCGACTTCTACAGAAGCAGTCGCTGGTGCCATCAAACCGCAGACCCGTGCTATTCTTATGGAGTCTCCTACCTCATTCACATTCGATATGGTAAATATTCAGGAGGTAACTTCGCTTTCCAAAGAGAAGGGTATACGCACAATCATAGATAATTCATGGGCTACACCCCTTTTCCAAAAACCATTAGAATGGGGCGTAGATATCGTTGTTCACTCCGCATCCAAGTACTTGGGTGGTCATAATGATTTAATTGCAGGGGCAGTGATCGCTTCTAAAGAGATAATAAACCGTATGTATGCTGAAGAGTATGAGTTGATTGGCGGCTCGTTGGGCCCTTTTGAAGCCTGGCTACTCATTCGGGGGCTAAGAACACTCCCGCTCCGAATGGAAGCCCATCAGAGAAACGCTTTGTTGGTTGCTCGTTTTCTATCAGATCATCCGGCCATTTCCAAAGTGAATCATCCCGGACTTCCTTCTCATCCACAACATGAGCTCGCATGTAGACAGCTCAAAGGCTATGCCGGATTATTCAGTTTTGAACTAAAGGATTCGACTTATGAGGATATATGTAGAGTGATCAATAAACTGCGACTGATCCGGATCGGTGTATCTTGGGGGTCCATGGAGAGTCAGGTGATCTCACCAAACTACGGCTTCAATAAGCAGAGTCTAAAAAAACAACACATGCCTGAATCGCTTATCCGCTTGGCTGTAGGGCATGAGCCTGCTGAACTTTTGATACAGGATTTAGCTACAGCTTTAAGCTAAACGAACATTTCAGGATTTTATCATAAAAGCTAAAGCAGCAGCTCATCCAATACATAAAGAGCTTCTGCTTTTCTGATTTATGACGTTTATACCTGATCAACTTTGCACTTCAAGTAGGAGATAAGAGAGTTTCGGTTATTACAGGTAAATCATCGTGTATTGGAGTATTTTAATAAAAACTACACCGTGTAGAAATACAAATTAGCAAACTGGTAAATATTACAACTTGCCTGATAGGTATACACGTGATAAATTATATATCCAGCCAGTTAAACGGCTGTTGATTTGATCTTTGAAAACTGAACAACGAGTGAGTATGGATTTTGTTTACAAAATCCAACGCAGAAATTTTGGTACATGCCATTAGGTTGTATGAAATGGAAGCGAAAATGAGATGTTTTATCTCGTCAGTTTCAACATGAGCTTATCGCTCTTTCTATAAACCAACTTCGGTTGGTCTTTAATGGAGAGTTTGATCCTGGCTCAGGACGAACGCTGGCGGCGTGCCTAATACATGCAAGTCG
>NZ_JAXCHD010000021.1:0-38561 GCF_037027525.1 Paenibacillus sp. 203 | reverse complement strand
TACATTAATTACTACAATCACAAGCGCATCAAGTCAAAATTAAAAGGTATGAGCCCGGTACAATACCGAGCTCATGCCCAACTGGTTGCATAAAAATAGTTGTCTAACTTTAAGGGGTCACTTCATAAAGCGTCTGCTTTTTTATAAGCTTTATTATTTATGCTACCCGTTATGCTGTCGATTTGGAGCGAAGTGGCAGCATTCGTCGTTCTTCGTACCGCTGATAAAACCAAATACAAGCCGCCATCCAGCAGCCACTCATAAAATATCCACCCACAACGTCGCTCGGATAATGTACGCCCAAATAAATGCGGCTCGTCCCGATTGCTACAATCAGCAGGCTGCTGAGTACAATAAGAAGGATACGCCCCAGCCTAGAAGGAACATGCTTCCACACTAAAAATGTCAGCGCCGCATACATGCTGAAAGCTGTCATGGAATGTCCGCTTGGAAAGCTGTATCCATTCTCTTCAATAATACGGTTAATCTCCGGTCTCGCACGCTGAAAAAGCAATTTTAGTATCGTATTCAGCATTACCGATCCCAATACACCAGCCGCCAAAAAAAGCAGTTCTCTGCGATGTCCCAATACTCTATAGAGCACGAACATGGCAATTAAAATGATGATCGCAACTGGAATCCCACTGCCGATCATGGTAAAAAATTTCATTAGACGGGTCATGACGGGCGACTCTAGTTGTCCAATAGCCGAAATAATTTCCTGGTCAAAATGCCGAACTTGATGGTCACTCACCCATAATGCGACCAAGCCAAAACCGAATGCACATACTATACATGTGAGCAGAGCCAAGGAAATGGGCAGCTTTGTTGATGTTTGCTTCATTTTCTATAGTTCCTCCATAATATTCATTGCGTGATAAAACAAAGTTCAGCATTAGCTTACATATAGGTCTTACTTTGCCCACTTTTCTCTTATCATTTCATTAAAAGAATTAGATGCCTCCCTGTTGGTAACCACTGCCACTCCCTTTTTACCAACGTAACAGCGTCTTCGATGCAACGTTGAATGAGTTGAGAGCCTAATCTTCTCATACTAGCCTCTCCCAACTTTAGTATCACTTTATAATATAAGGATTTCATATTGACTACAAAATCGCAAGCGGAATGTAGCGAAAAAAGCAGCATCAAAAAAGAACGCCATTCAAGCCTTATAAACGGCTCGAATGACATCCTATGATTACACTTGACAACTACAAGCGCAATTCCCAAGTTAAATAAACATCATCTTCTAATTAGGTTGGTGTGACTTCTCCAAGTTTAACCTTACTCTCTGCTTCCTCTATCGGATAGCGTCTGCGGAACCACAGCGACTGAAGCAGCAAAAAGGTGCCGCTTACCGTCCAATATAATGGCATGGCAGCAGGGGCATTAAAGGAAAAGACAGCCATCATAATCGGTGAAAGATAACCCATGATCGCAAATTGCTTGCGCTGTTCAGGCGTCATCTGAAACTGAGAAAGCTTGGCCTGTGCCAAGTATACAACTGCGACGACGATTGCCAAAATCCAGTCCGGCTGTCCGAGCCGGAACCATAGGAAGGAGTGAGACGCCAACTCCGGGGTTAAGCGGATTGCAGTGTACATACCGCTCAAGATCGGGAGCTGAATGAGAATAGGCAGACAACCGATATTAAGCGGATTGAATTGATGCTCTTTGTAAAGCGACATCATTTCCTGCTGCATACTCTGCTGGCTGGCGGCATCTTTTTTGTTTTCATACTTCTTCTTAATTCGGTCCAAATCGGGCTGCATGGCGCTCATCTTGCGCTTCATCCCCTGCTGGGCACGTGTTTGACGCATCATAAGCGGGAGTAAGGCCAGCCGAACAATGAATGTCAAAGTCATAATCGCCAGCCCAAAGCTTCCACCAAACCATTGCGCCAATTGCTGAATAAGCCAAGAAAGCGGGAACACCACGTAATGATTAAAAAATCCGGGTGTCTGTGCATTTATCTCCGCAGCATTCGCACCACAACCAGACAGCAGCATGACCACCGCCAACGCTACCATTAATCCAAATATCCGTTCTTTTTTACCCCAAAAGGTGAATCCCTTGAATCGTTTCATATGTTCCTCCTCGTTGATTGGCTGTGCCATCGTTCAACGAGGGAGAACAATCGGATGCATCTTCATCCGGTGCTTCCTTACGCCGGATATGTCGGGCCAGCCGGACAGGCATGTCCTGTCCACGGGCAGACATCGGCATCTGTGGAGAAGCATGAGACCTTACGGGCCCGCCTTCGACCCAGCATTCGGGTACATTGCCGTGCAAATGAGCGAGATACGTATAAGTCACTGTGCACAGTAAGCCGATTGTAAATAAATAAGGGAGTAGGTCCTGAAGCTCAAACAAGGGATTTCACCTCCTTCGGTATGTTGCTACAATTATAGCACGAAACCGGACAAGCGACTAATCTTTAATTAGAGATACAGGTTGGATCACAAGCAACTGAATTTAAGGATTTATGCTCAAAACAACCAAAATGCAAATGCAACATGAAACTTTTGGTTTTTTTTACAGTCTAATCAAAGGTGACTTTCTGAAATCCTTACTCCCCTATTAACCATTAAAGGAGCCAGCGCGTATGAGAAAAACGATACATAACACTTTGTTTACAGGATTGGCGGTAGCCAGCATTGGGTTGCCCTTGATCAGCGGTGGATTCGCTGAAAAGGCAAGTGCAGAGCCGTCTGCGGTCTCCATGAGTAACGGCGCTTATAGCACCTCAATCCAAGCACCTGTGATCAAACCTTCCTGGTCTTTTCCCGTTATCCCAATCGATAGAAACCGATATCCAGATCAGGCGGTAACAATAGCGGAAAACGGTAAAGTATTCGCGGTTGACTCGAACCATAGACTGGTTGCCCTTGAGGCCAGTTCGGGTCGGAAATTGTGGCAATATGGTGATCAGCTTACCCCTGTTTTAACGTACAACAAAGGTATCATCTACGGAATGACACGAAGCGGTTCTATCTATGCCGTTACAGAAGCTGGCAAGAAAGTGTGGTCTACTCCGCTGGGATTTACTGAAGCATATCGTATTCAGCGCATTGGTCCAACTATATATATTATGCAATCGGTGCAAACGGCAGCCATTGATGCTGTCAGTGGCAAGGTGAAGTGGAAAATCAGTGAGGATAAGAACTCATACAGTGGTTTGGGCGAAATAATGGAAACTGACGGTGTGCTTATCCGCAACTATAATGTACAAGGCAGCCTGACCTTTGAACAGATTAATGCCTATGACGCTAAAACCGGCAAAAAGCTTTGGGACAGCTTTAGAACTTCCTTTCCACTGGTGGTTAAAGACGGAATCGTATACTCTGTTGCCAACACGTTTATGATTGATGATGACCCGGTAAACCATAAAGTTACGATCGCACAGTACGACCTCAAGACAGGTAAATCCAAAGGAGATCGTCAGTATCGCTGGACCGAGCCTGAAAATAAAGACGGTGTTTATCGATCTGGAGGTGTATATGGTTCTGCTTTTTTGTACGGCAAAGATCTTTATGTCTTTCAGGGAGAGACACTAGCTTCCTATGATTTTTGGAACTACAAGCCAGACAGCAAACCTGCTCGCAAGTGGGCGCAAAATGGCTATGATCAACTTGTTCCTTTATTGTCTATTCATGAAGGTCGCATGTTCTACCAAGATTTTAGTACATCCAGACTGACTGCTATGAAGCTGTCCTCAGGTCAATTCATTCATTACGACGGCGATAATCCGACCGTTCAAGCTGACGTATTCGGTAAAGGAGTCTATGTCGGGCAATCAGATGGCGTATTTCATGGCTATGATTTGATGAGCTTAAAGCCCGTGTTTGCTGTCAACACAGGCTCACGCTCCTTCGGTCCAACGCTCAAATCCGGTGGAATGATATTTATTCAAAGCGGAAACCGTCTGCTTGGCGTCAAGCTCCCTGCTTCTTTAAAATAAGGCCAAAGATTTCAAGCAGCATTCTCGCTGGAACAGCAAAAGGTTAACGGATAGCAAGCATACGATTCAATGCTAGTACAGCATCCTGTCTGATCTGAGCATCCACACGAATCACACCCACAGGCTCACCCCGATCAAACTGCTCCATTGCCCACAGCAAATGGGGAAGATCGATCCGGTTCATGGTCAGACAGGGACACATATCGGGATTGAGCGATTCAATCTGCTGTTCAGGGTACTGCTGCTTGATTCGTTGCACGAGATTCATTTCTGTACCAACAGCCCATTGAGTTCCCGGCTCTGCCGCGCGAATGGTATCGATGATGAATTTTGTGGAGCCCGCGCAATCTGCGAGCTGTACGACCTCATAAGAGCATTCGGGGTGAACGATGACCCGGATGTTCTTATCACGCTCGCGGACATTGCGAATGTGATCTACTGTAAACTTTTCATGAACAGAGCAATGTCCTTTCCATAAAATAATTTTTACAGTTGCCGGGTCCTGTTCAGTCTCAAGCTGATCGGTCATTGGATTCCACACGGCCATTTCATTTAGCGGAATTCCAAGATCGTAAGCTGTATTGCGACCTAAATGCTGATCCGGCAGAAACAAAATACGTTCCTTTTGCTTCAACGCCCACTCCAGCACTTGCTTAGCATTCGAAGAAGTCACGGTAGCCCCGCCATGCCGTCCTACAAAGGCTTTGATCTCTGCTGTGGAATTTACATACGTTAACGGAATGATCGTATCTCCTACCAACTCCTGTAAATGCTTCCATGCTCGTTCTGTCTGCTCCACATTCGCCATATCTGCCATCGAGCAGCCTGCACGCATATCCGGCAGGACAACAGTCTGTCGATCAGTAGTCAGCATATCCGCTGTCTCCGCCATAAAATGTACCCCACAAAATACAATAAACTCCGCTTCCTGATTTTGTGCAGCCAATTGAGCAAGCTGTAGAGAATCTCCTGTTATATCAGCAAACTGAATAACCTCGTCCTTCTGATAGTGATGGCCCGGTATGAGCAGCTTGGGTCCCCATTTTTGTTTCAGCTCGGCCACTCGCTGCTCCATGTCAGCAACCGTCAGTGTCTTATAATACTCTGGCATAAGCCCTCGATTTCCTTGTAAAACGTCAAGCATAGACATTAGAATCCCTCCATATCGATGCGGCTGATCGTTCACGCTCTCACGAACAGATAACCGCTTTGTGTACATACATGTTTACAAGTGTCTTGACACTTATATTTACACATGCCTACAATAATCTCAAGAGTTTTTGAATGGAATTATTTTAAGCAGGGAGGATTTGGTGTGATTTATCTGGACTATGCCGCTTCCACACCTATGTGTGGCGAAGCTTTAAATATGTATAACGTATTAAATAAGGAAATGTTCGGAAATGCCAGCAGTCTCCATGATGCGGGCGGTCAAGCAGCCTATACGCTAGATTACAGCAGGCAACGAATAGCAAATATGATTAGCGGGCAAAAGGAAGGCATCTATTTTACAACAGGGGGAACAGAATCCAATATGTTGGTTGTGCAATCGATCCTGAACGGGTTGCCGCAGCATAAAAAGCATTGGATCATGAGCGCTTTGGAACACCACTCGATGTACAACCTTGCTACTTTGCTGGAACGTCAGGGCTATGAACTGACCATTGTGCAACCGGATCGGGAAGGACGAATGACCCGCGAAACTCTTTTACCTCACCTGAGAGAAGACACCGGACTTGTCTCCGTACAACACGCTAATTCGGAAACGGGACTGGTTCAGGACCTTGCTGCCTTATCTCCCCTGCTACGCGAACGGGGGATTTTGTTGCATAGTGATGCGGTACAGACATTTGGGAATATTCGCGTAGATGTAGAATCCATGGAAGTAGATGCACTCTCTGTATCAAGCCATAAAGTGTATGGCCCCAAAGGTGTCGGTGCTGCATATCTCAAACCCGGAACCCCGTGGCGTCCCGTGTACCCTGATACACTACATGAAAACGGATTTCGTCCTGGAACGGTTAATGTTCCCGGGATTGCAGCCTTTGTCGCGGCGGCAGAAATGATGACCGAACAGATGGAGTCGCATCAGGAGCGATATACTACCCTGAGAAGACACTTTATTACGAAAATCCAGGAAAGATCCATTCCGTTACGTTGGGCCGTACAGGAAAGCGAGAATAAAGCAGTGCTTCATCATATCGTAGGATGTTTTTTTCACGGTTACGAGGGACAATATGTTATGCTGGAATGTAATCGCAAAGGTGTCTGTATATCAACTGGAAGCGCATGTGCTGCCGGACACCACGATCCTTCGCCTGCCTTACAGGCGCTTGGAGCATCCGGCCGTGAAGCGTTACAATTTATCCGTGTTTCTTTCGGAAGAACGACCACCATCGAGGAATTGAATGTATTGGTAGATATTTTGACAGACCTGACGCATCGAAAAGAAAGGAGCTTATCCCGTTGACTGAATCTTTAAAACGGTCAGGTACGGATCGTCGCGAACAGCTACTGTTGTGGCTCAAGAGCGAATCACCACTGACCGGGAGCGAACTGGCGCGCAGATCCTCCGTCTCCCGACAAGTAATTGTCCAGGATATTTCCCTGTTAAAAGCAAGCCAAGAGCCTATCCTTGCAACAAGTCAAGGATACATTTATATGGAGCCTGCGAGTCAGGCAACTCCCTTAGCCTCACGTATTATTGTGTGTAAACATCGACCTGAACAGACAGAAGAGGAACTAAAGCTGATTGTGGACTACGGTGTAAGTGTGCAGGATGTTATTGTTGAGCATCCAGTATATGGGGATCTGACTGCTCCGATACGGGTTGGCACTCGCAAGGAAGTGGACGATTTTATCCGTAAAATCAGCTCCACCCAGGCCACTTATTTGTCCCAGCTGACGGGAGGCATCCACCTGCATACCTTGAATGCCTCGGACGAAGATAAAATTAATGATGCCTGCGCTGCATTGGAGCAAGCGGGCTTCCTAATGACGGACTAACTTAGTGCGCTTAGCGGAGCAAAGAAAATCCTGTCCAGTATGTGGAGTGCAACTGTGCTCCACATGGACGGTATTGTAGGCAGCGAGAAATAAAAAATCCCGGCCCCCTCATATAAGGGAATCGGGAATGAACTATGTGAGCTTAATTTCAAGCAGCTCATATTTAATTACAGCCATGGGTGCATCCACATGAATGATACTGCCCACTTCTTTTCCCAAAAGTGCCTTGCCTAAAGGACTTTCATAGGAAATTTTGTTATCAAGAACATCCGCCTCAGCAGGACTTACAATTTTGTATTCCATCTTCTCTGAAAATTCGATGTCATTCAGAATGACAGTCGATCCGATACTAACGGTTCTAAGATCTAAATTACTCTCATCCACGACCCGGGCTTTGGTCAGCATCTTCTCCAATATGAGAATGCGGGTTTCCATAAACGCTTGGTCGTCCTTGGCTGAGTGATACTCACTATTTTCTTTCAAATCGCCGTAGCTGATAGCCAACTTAAGGCGTTCGGCTAGCTCCTTGCGTTTTACGGTCTTCAGTTCCTTAAGCTCATCCTCCAGCTTGGCCAATCCCTCTTTAGTTAACAATACTTCTTCATTCGACATATTTTATCTACAACTCCTATTTCAGCATTTTGCTTAATTCCAATTCAACGCTCAAAAATACAATAAACGAACTAAACCGTTTCAGTCTAAACATTGCTGATTGAAAACGCTCCTGGGATTTATGCAAATGCTCATTTGGCTTGCTTTATTGTAGTTTACTCTAAATCGGACCAACATGCGAAATAAATTACTGGATAACAGTAGCCAACTGCCTTCAGCCAGGATGATTCTTATAGTAACCAATGCTCTCTTATTCGCATATCGTATGATCATAACGTATATTGATGAGCACATGGAGTGCCGCTGTCCTTGTCTCGAATTTTGTGAAAACCAGGCAGGAGCAGTATATGGCGGGAGGAAGATTCAATGGCTTCCTTAGGAAAGAATGGTAATGGGAACGGGAATCGTAAATCCAAATCCCCCCTCAACGGTCAAAAGAAAAATGGATTAAACAGTAATTCGGCTATCTTTTCTGCGCTTCAAGGAAAAAATGTGGAGGTCCTCGTGGCAGCCCTCCTACTAACAGGAAAACTAAACGTCGATTCCGTGACTTTATACAGACAAGCAACATTGTTTTTAGGACTCACAGGAAAATACAAAACACTAGCATCCACTCCATCCAATGTCGATAATATGGTGAAATTTTTAAATGATAACGGGAATATGACACTGGACCAGGTGATACAAGCCTTTTCACAGAAAATAAATAATTAACAAGTGGCGAAAGGAGACTTATGCGGTGAGTGAGTTTGATGGAGAATATTTTGCAGAGGTTGTCATTATTGTGATTCTAGTTGCCATGTTCTTCTATGGCTCCTCAGATATAGAGGGACTTTCCGCTTCGCCAACCCAATCCTAAAATAATAATTCCCGCTTCGTAAAAAATAAAAAAGCATCTATAGACTCTCACGAGGTCAATAGATGCTCTTACTTTTTAACGGCCCATCATTTCTACTTAATGCCCCTTTACTTCTACACTTATCGTTTGACTAGAAACTTCTCCTGAAGCATTGACTAACTCGGCCCGATACTCATATGTACCCGGCTTTTGATTTTGGATGTTGGTGACTGCACTTTGGGCCTGCGGGCTTTCGCTTGGCAGATGCTGAGCGTCGATCAGTTCTCCATTTTCATATAAGTTGTATTTTGTCGCATTCGTGCCCCACCACATGTTCATTGTAAGGGTGTAGGTGCCGTCACCGTCCCAATTGTCATGAGACAGCACTGGAATGCCAGGGGAAGCATCGGTCACTTCGACAGTTAACGGGTCGCTGGTCGTTTTACCAGAAGCGTTGATCAGTTCTGCAGTATACGTGTAGATACCATTGGTCTTGCCTGTAACAGGAATGACTGCATGCTGTGCTCCAGGGGAAGCGGCTTGCAACGATTGGGTGCCAATCAGCTTGTCGTTTTCGTACAACTTGAGTTCATCACCATTCGTACCCCACCACAGATTCATGGTGATGTTGTAGTTGCCATCCTTCAGCCCGGTGTCCTGCCCGTTATCATGCGACAGCACAGGTTTACCCGGCACTTCACCTACAGCAGTCTTTTCGACTCTAACGGTTACAGGATTGGATACGACCGTTTTACCGTCCAAGATGACGCTGGCTGTAATCTCCGCGCTCCCCTCTTTTAGGGCCTTAAGTTCTCCATACGTATCCAGCGAAACGGATTCATGACTGCTGATATACTGAACAGAAGCGCGGCTTAAATCAGCTTCGCTGCCATCTGTCAGCGTACCCTTGAGATGTGTCGCTGCCGTATCCCCAATGTTGAGGGTCGTTTGATCCATTGAAAGCTCTACTTCCTGCAAAGCTGCGCCTGCCTGAGCTGAAAAATCATCCAGTCCACGCGGTTTTAACTGATAATCCCCTTTGAAAATCGCCGAAATTCCCTTCAGCTTCACTTGCTGTCCTTCTTGATATGGAAAAGATGTCCGAGTTAAGCCTGTACGTGCATCGACGCGCACATGGTGACTTACTTCACCAGATACTGCATCAAATTCAAACGAACCTACGGGAGTGGCGTCTATCACATTACGAATCATTGCCGTAGGAAGCTCAACCAACTGTCCTTGGTTCGCATCACTGAGTTCGGTGACTTGTACAGCTTCCGGAAGTTGTCCTTCTCCCGTTTTTTCAATTGCCACTGGAGCGGTTAACTCCAGCTCACTATTATACAGTGCCAAGCTTGCTGTAAGCTTTACTCGATCCCCTTGGTGAAAGCCGCTTTGGTTCTGATATACATAAATACCACCACTTTCATCCTGCATGTAAAAGGCTTGACCACCGAATGCACCTGGTTCTGTTGTCACAACACCCTCTAAGGTCACGACTTTGCCAGCCGGGAGATTCCGTGCTTCTGCGACACTGATTCGAGCTGGAACCGTATTGCCTTCCTCAGGCAACGGCTGGGCCGGGACATCAGCCAGCACGACGGAATGGGTCAGCAGATTGCTGCCGTTTTGCCTCAGTCTAAGATTAGCTGAACCACTGGTTCCCGGCTTGATCCGCACCGTCAAGTCCTTATAGGCATGGCCTTTGCCGTTGGACTCCAGGCTAAATGTTCCGCTATAGCCGTAAGAGGTTGGCCAGCTTCCATCCGGATTTTGAATTTGGGCTACTTGATTGCCGCCTGCAACATAAATACCTGTGCTGAATCCGCTAATCGTGCTGTTAGGAGCCAGTTGGTCGGCAGTAACCCGAATTTGAAAAGGCTGTGCATTGGGCAGCTGCTCTTGACGAACGATGCTGTACACTGGTTGCGCACTGGCTGTAGATCCGCCATAGGACCCTGCTTTGAATGTTCGCTGATCCCACCATTTGTAGCCGGCTGCGGGAGCGGACCAAGGCTCGGCTTGTGGTTCCGTGGAAGTCTGCGGCTCTTCAAAAGGCAGTAATGCCGTCGGCTGGTCCAGCTGTAAGCTTTTCACTTCCGTCAGGCTGGTATACTCCTCCTTCTTGGACAACCAGTCTACGATATTAACCAGTAACACAGCGTCATCCTGCTCCTTAAAGCCGTCATACGTTGTCTTCTTGGTTCCTGTCTCTTCGCGCAAATATTTTGGCGTTGCATCTTCGACAGGAGACGAGTCCCCAATGAAAGCAGCTTTGCCTTGCCCTAATTTCGATACAGCTGCATAAGGTCCTTCCGGAATGCCGCCTCCGTTATAAACGCCCTGATCTACCGCGTTGCCCCAAGCCTGATTGGTTTTAGGAAGATATACGATTCCCTTGGCTTTCGCTGGGTCGATAATCGCGAGTGTTGATCCTGCATGCATTGCGACATTACTCACTCCAGCTGTAATGCCGAACGCCTGCGCTGGCTCGACAATCTGATTGGCCGTGATATCGCCTAATGCATTGTAGCGAAAGCGCACACCAAACTGGCTGCCCAGCCAATCTGAGCTGACTACACCTTGCATTGCTGCCGAGCTTTTTTCTTCCGCACTCATTCCCTTCGCAGGGTCTTCCCATGCACCACGACGATAGCCATTAATGCTCTCCGATCCGTCCCAGCGATTCTTGTTGCGGTCCGCGTTATAATGATCTCCAATGAAAAAAATACTATTGCCTGCTTTTACATACTGCTCCATTGCAGCCTGTTCGCTCTGTTTAAAAGGAATATTCGGCTCTGCCGTAACAAATACATCATAATTTTTTAGATCATTGTAAGTAATAGGCGTAGATTGGCGAAGCTCGTGTACATCATAGCCATTACTCGCGAGGGCTTGGCCGAAGTCTGAAAATCCACCATCCATCACCCAATCTGCTGCGCCAGCTGTCTGTCCATGTGTATTATCAAACAGCACTTTTTTACCAGCGTTCTCATTGACCACTTTCGCTGCAATGAAGGGGGCTGGGTCCGCCGGACCTTCTGCCCGTGCCGGTTGCATGCTGCCCGCAACACCAGCGTACAACGATAAAGTGAAAACCATAGCAGTTGCGTATTTGAAGCTACGGGATGTAAAACGACGAAAGATTTCCATTATTTCCCTCCTGTTTGTTGGTTTAAAACCCCTCTGGGGGGCATCAGATACAAATTTTAGCATTCATTTATATTTGAATATGCATTGTTTTGTAAATCTTTAGGAATAATGAATAGGAAGGAAATTCCAATAAAAAAGATACACCGTATGCAGCAATGTGAGTACCGCAAATAGGATTTTCCCGGCAGCCCGGGTTCTTCTTTCCCCTGTAATCAGCTTTGCGCCATTCACGATTAATACCCACACGGCAATGAGTGCTGAAATGAGTGGCAACGTGCAAATTCCCCAGATATACCACGCGGAATAGCCATACACGATCTGATTGTTACCATAGATGACCTGCACCCCGAGAAAAATCGTATTTAGTGACGCAATGAATGCAAGGTTGGACGAAATGTGACTATTCGTTTTACGGATATCTCTGATCACATATCTTACGATCCAAATCAGCAAGGTCGTGATGAAAAATAAGGAGGCGGCAGCGTAGCTGACAAGCAGAGTCCAGGTACGGTGCCAAAGTGTCGTCTGCTTCATGGTCTTACTATCCGGGGCAACCATCATCCACGTACCGTTTTCCTGATACAGCAAAATTTTAAGCTGGCCCCCCTTTTCCACAAACAATCCATCGCCTGCTGCTTGAAAAACTTTGTCTGTTGCTTCATTCTCATTTGGGTATTTTCCTTTAACAATTAACGTATGATCATCTTGAATTCGCACGGTGTATGTAATGTTTCCCAGTATCCGAATCCATTTTCCCCACCCATGAACAGGATTAGAATCCACCTGATATACACCCTCAATCTCTGGCGAAAGCTTCACTTGGGTGGAAGAACGAGCTAGTGACTGCGAAACGCCCTTCGGCTCTGAGGGCAGCATTTGGGCTATCGCATGGATGGCTTTTCCATGAAGCAGGGTGTCCGTGTCAGCTGAATTAATGATCACAAAAATACCGATCTTTTGCGACGGAATCAGTACCATTTCGGAAATAAAATCATCAATTTCCCCGGTAGCCCACAGCATAGGTACTCCCGTCTCCAAATGACCACGGAAAAATCCGTAGCCTACGCCATCCAGGCGTGCATCGACTGCAAATTGCTGCGCATGCATCACTTTTACCGTATGTGGCTGGAGCACCACTTTGCCCTCATACTTGCCCCGGTTTAAATGAGTGATCAGATAATGGGAAAACTCGTTGGGTGTGACGTTCAACGCTCCTGCTCCCGGCAGATTGATATATGACAAAGGCTGTTTCAAATACGCTCCATCCTTCCACTGATACGATTGGGCCAATGCCGGATGATTTAACGGCAATTCCAGCGTCGCGCTGGGCATATTCATCGGCTGGAACAGATGTGTACGGAGGTAATCGTTCAGTCCCTGACCGCTTACTTGCTCCACGATATTACCGATCAGACCGTAGGCGACATTGCTGTAATCATACTGAATTCCAGGTTTGCGGATGGGAGGCTGATTTTGAAAATACGTGCTGAGGTACTGCTCTGTGGGCAAAACGCCTGCCCGAGTCGAGCTGTTAATGTCGTACAGCGCTTCATCCAATCCTGAGGTATGTGTCAAAAGCTGATGCAAATTGAAAGGCTGATTTTGGTATTGCGTAGTTTTATAGCTGTGGAGATAGCTGTTCACGTCTTCATTCAAATCAAGCTTGTTTTGCTCAACCAGCTGCATCGTGGCGCTTGCACTAAATGATTTGGTTAGAGAGCCGACACGAACAATGGTCTTCGCTGGATCGAATGCCACTTTCCGCTCCAGATCTGCATATCCATAGCCTTTACTAAAAAGGATTTGGTTTTCTTGGGTCACGACGACCGCAGCCCCCGGAATATGCAATTTTCCCAATTCTGTATTCATGATATCGTCTACTGTTTTTTCCAATGAATCAGGTGTTATGCTGTCTGTTGCCCATGCCGAAGCAATGAGCAGGTTCCAGAGAAACAACGCTGCTAAAAATGCGGATAGGTAGCAAATGCCTTTATTCTTCATATTGAAGTACCATCCTTACGTATGAAGTTGATTTTACGTATGAAGTTGATTTAATGATTTGAACCGTGCGGTGATTGCATAGCGAGCAGATATTTATACTCCGTATGGAAGCCATCAGCATGGCGCTATGGAATCATCGCACTTCCCATCGCGGGAGTGCACATGATAAAGCGAATCCTGATCGAATCGTGTAAGCAGAAGGCTTCTTACCTGTCGATCAGGATTCATGTGTTACAGATTAAAAATTAGTGATACCGTTCGTTACATCATCGACCATAGATGTTCAAGATTTATGATGTGCCAAATCTTGTGTCATGTCTTTGTCCGTGTTCCGAGTTATCTTTTGTATTGTGGCACGGATACTTTTTACATTTTCTTCGATAAATCCGGGTTCCAGTAGTTCATAATGATTACCAATCAAGCTATGCTCTTCATAGCTACCTTGTGTAGCGTCTTTCCATAAAAGTCGATTATCTCCTGTACCCCTCACCGTTTCCGATCCAACGGCGACAAAGCCGTGAATATTCGCCTGAACGCTCTCTGTATTCACAAGCTGGTTGCCATACACCGCGTAAGCGATCATTTTACGTTGGTACGTTTCATTCAACAGCTCACGGTAGGAGTCGGGAACCTGTTCCAGCATGTCATGAATTTCATGCTCTGTTTCTTCAGCTGTGAAGGGCAGGGCTTCCGCCCTTTTGACCGAATCGAGCATAAAAATATCGGATACAGCATGGCCTTGACGTTCCAGTATGTCAGCAACCTTATGCGCCAGATTACCACCTATGGAATAACCAAGCAGCACATACGGACCTTGCGCTTGCGTGCTGACGATCAAATCAACGTAACGTGCCAGCATGGCCTGCTCATCCGCAGCATCATCCACGAACTCCAATCCATACACGACTGCGTCCTGATCCAGTTGTTTCGCCAGCTCCGCGAACGACAGCCCGTATCCAAGCATAGGAGGAAAGCAGAAGATGGAGATCGGACCGTGTTCATTCAATCGAATGATTGGACTATCGGCCTTGTATTCCAGATCGGCTTTCAATAATGTGAGCGCCTGCTCTTCTATAGTCGGGAAGTCCATTACACTACGGATGGGAAGCTCAATGTCTGTGGCAAGGTGAACTTTGCGTATAAGCTCCAGTACTTTCAAGGAATGTCCACCCAACGTGAAAAAGTCATCATGGATACCCACTTGTGGAATTTCAAGCACTTCCTGCCAAATGGATGCCAGCAACTGCTCCACATCGGTTCGCGGTGCGACATATTCTATACCCGTGTGCAGCCCTTTGTCCGGCACAGGTAAAGCTTTGCGGTCGATTTTGCCGTTTGTCGTCAGCGGAAACCGATCCAGCTGTACAAATGCGGATGGAATCATATAGCTCGGCAGACTGGCCGACATCGCAGCTCGAATCTCACGGATGGTCAGCTGTTCATCAGCAGTAAAGTAAGCACATAATTGCTGCTGACCTGCTCCATCCCGCAAAGCAATAACCACGCTATCCCGCACGGACGGTACACTTGCCAGCCGCGCCTCCACCTCACCCAGCTCAATCCGGTAACCGCGAATTTTAACCTGTTGATCAATCCGTCCAGCGTATTCCAGTATGCCGTCTTCACGCCAGCGAACAAGGTCTCCCGTGCAGTACAGGCGATCTCCGTCCCTCCACGGGTTAGCAAGAAATCTCTCAGCCGTCAGCTCAGGACGATTTAGATAACCACGTGCAACTCCGTCTCCGCCGACGACCAGCTCACCCCAAGCTCCGACCGGTTGCAGGTTAAATGACGAATCTACAACATACGCCGTCGAATTGCAGATGGGCCGTCCGATCGGCACAGAATCCAGCTGTTCTTCCGTAATGTGATACGTCGTCGAAAAGGTTGTGTTTTCCGTTGGCCCATAGCCGTTAATGATGTTCATGTCCGGATTATCGCGCAGGACCCGGTTAATATGGGGTGCAGACAAAACATCACCACCAACCAGCAAATACTTCACATCGCCGAAAAATTTACTATCCTGCTGTGAAAGCTGATTAAATAACGGTGTAGTCAGCCACATCATGGTGACGCGATGATCCCGTATCGTCTCTTTAAGCTTGGCCGCGTCCAATAGATCATCCTTATGCACAAGAACAAGCTGACCACCATTCAGTAGCGCACCCCAAATTTCAAACGTAGATACATCAAATACAAACGCGCAAGTCTGCAGCATTCGGGTCGATTCATCAAATGGCACATAATCCGTATTGCGGACAAGGCGCACGACACTTTGATGCTCAACTACGACACCCTTAGGCTTACCTGTTGAACCTGAGGTATAAATGACATAAGCAGCATGATTACCCGCTCCATCTATACCCAGATTGGAAGCATCTGCACTGTAGGACGTATCCTCATTCAGATTGACAATCTGTCCGTCGAAATAGCAACGATCCAGTAAATCCTGCTGAGCCAGCAGCAGCTTAGCTCCCGAGTCCTCCAGCATATAACGGATACGGTCCTCCGGATATTGAGGGTCTACCGGCACATACGCGCCTCCAGCCTTCAAAATAGCGAGTGTTCCCGTAATCATGTCCAGTGAGCGCTCCGTCAAAATGCCAACAGGTTCATCGGATTTCACCCCTGCATCACGCAGCGTATGCGCTAAACGGTTGGCTGTCTCATTGAGTTCCCGATAGGTCAATGATTGATGACCCAAAGCTACAGCAATATGATCCGGCGTGCGCTCTGCCTGCTCCTCAAACAGTTTTTGGATCGTGTGATTGCTTGGATATGCAGAGGCAGTGTCATTAAACTCTCCTGTAATTTGTTGTTTTTCCGCCGCTGTAACCAGTTCCAGCTCTTCTACGCAAACATTCGGGTTAAGCAAAACTTGCTCCAACAGATTCACAAAATGCCCATGCAGACGCTTAATGCCTGTTTGATCATAACTTAACGCATTATACATAAAACGAATCTTGATGCATTCTCCCGGCATAACGACTAAGCTCAGATCATAGTTAGTCTGCTCTGCAGCCACCACGTTGGAAATCGGGAATGTATCCTGCCCGTCACTTCCCAGTTCTTCGACTTGCTCATCTACCGGATAATTTTCAAACACCATAATATGGTTAATTAAATCCTGTTTCTGGTCGGTCAATGCCTGAATCTCAAACAGTGGATACGTATCATACGCATGAGAAGCCAGCGCCTGCTCCTGTGTTTTCTTCATAACTTCTGCAAAAGATTCCCCTGCCTCACTAAGAATGCGAACTGGAATGGTATTAATGAACAAGCCGATAATATCCTCTACACCGATAATATCCGATGGACGGCCTGAGACGACACTACCAAATACGACATCACTGTGGTTGTTATATTTTTGCAGCACAATCCCCCAGACGGTTTGTAATAACGTATTCATGGTCACCTGATATCGCTTAGCCGTCTCCTCCACCCGAAGGGTCAACTCACGTTCCAAAACCGTCACCCAATCACTAGCCGTGTTGCCTCCACTCTTGCAACCGGATTTTACAGCTGGTAATGCTGTTTGCTGCTCATATCCGGATAAATAGCTGCTCCAGTAGTCGGTTGCCGCCTTGGCATCCTGTGCTTCCAGCCATTCAATAAAGCGGCTGTACGGCACTGCCGGTGCCAGCTCTGGTACTCTGCCCTCCTGAAGTGCTGCATAGCTTTCAAACACTTCTTTATTTATAAGGGACAGGCACCAGCCGTCCATGACGATATGATGGAAGCTCCATACAAAATGATAGCTGTCTTCTCCGGTACGTAAAATCGCTACACGCAGCAGGACATCCCGACGCAGATCAAAGCCCCGTGCTTTATCTTGTAGCTTGAAATTTTTCACCCTGGTATCTATTTCATCCTCATCCAGATGGTGTAAATCTTCATATTGAAAGCCGCAATCCCGATTTCGATACACCACCTGCAACGGTTCCGTATCTCTGCCAAAATAAAAATGTGTACGCAGCGCCTCATGTCGCCGAACCAGAATATTCAGGCTTTCTGCAAAAGCCCGAATGTCCATCTGACCTCGCATATCATAAGAAACCTGCTCAAAATATGCGTCATTCGCAGCTGCTTGACTATCTAGCTGGCTGTGAAACAGCATCCCTTTCTGCATGGGGGTCAGTGCATATACATTGTCGATCTCGCCCGCAGCACCCATTTCAGATAAGAGGCTGTCCAAGCCCTCCACACTCATTCCTTTGTAAGAAATATCACTTGGGGTAAGCTCCGGGTGTTCTTTATGGATGCAATGCGCCAAAATTTCACGCAGGCTCGATTCCAGGAATTTCGCCAATCGCTCGATGGTCTCCGGTCTATAGCTGGTACGACTATAGCTAATCGTCAGACCCAGTTGGCCTCCCGAAATAATGCCGCCAAAATCCAGCGTATACGTTCGAGCCATGGTCGGGCTCAGCGGCATCCCACCTTCATATGAGGATGATTGCAAGTCGTTCCCTTTCATATCCTGATCGAACTGTCCCAAATAGTTAAAGCTGATTTCGGGATCTGTCGTAAATATGGCTGGAGATGCCTCCGGTGCCTGTGTCTGACGGTCGGATAAATATTTCAGTACACCGTAGCCAATCCCTTTTTGCGGAATGCCGCGCAGCCCTTCCTTCACACGCTTAATCCGTTGCGAAAGTGCCAGTTCTTCCGGCATATCGAGCAAAACAGGATATTGGCTTGTAAACCACCCTATCGTTCGAGTAATGTCCACCTCTGGTAAAATGGCTTCACGTCCATGTCCCTCTAGATTTATCAGGAAACGATCATTTCCACTCCATGCTTGCAATGCCATTCCTACCGCCGTCAACAACAGGTCATTAATTTCTGTACGGTAGGCACGATTGGCCTGCTTGAGCAGCTGCTCTGTCTCTGCATGTGTCCACAAAGCAGTAACCGACTCACTATCGCCAATCAATGGCTTTTCGTGCTCGTTATGCCCATAATCCTGCGGCAAAGAAGCCAGTTCCGCTTGTGCAAGTTTCCCCCAATACGCTCGCTCATGTTCCATAGCTGGACTGTTGGCATAAGCGTGCAGTTGCTCGGCCCATGTTTGGAACGAATCTGTTTTATGAGGCAGCTGAATCACCTGTTCACCCTTGGAGGCTTGATCATAAGCAGTCGCCAAATCCTCGAATAAAATGCGCCAGGATACCCCGTCCACCGCCAAATGATGAATCACGACCAGCAGATGATCTCCATCCGGGCAACGGAACAGCCCCAGTCTCATCAGCGGACCTTCGCTTAGGGAAATACCAGATTGAATTTCATTGCATTTCGCTTCAATTATCTTCGCCAAATTTTGCTTGTTTACATCGCTGTCATTATAGTCAAAGCATTCCAGATGGTACGGTTCGCCTTCCTCTACACTGCGGTTCCATGCTGTACATCCGTTCTCCGACAAACTAAAAACCATACGCAATGCATCATGGTGCGAAGTAATCTGATGGAGCGCCCGCCGTAGTGCCTGTTCGTCATAGCCTTCCTGACGATAGAGCATGACAGATTGGTTAAAATGGTGTGGTTCTTCCGATGGCTGTTCAAAAAACCAGCGCTGAATCGGTGTAAGCACTACATTTCCTGTAACCTCGCCCTGCTCGGCTATTCGGTTAACAGGCTGAATATATGTGCTTAGTCCCGCAATTGTCGGGTATTTGAACAAGTCCTTCATTTCCAGCTTGTATCCAGCCTGAAACAAGCGGGACGATACTTGGATGGCCTTGATGGAGTCACCACCCAAATGGAAAAAGTTATCCTGTATTCCGACTTTCGGGATACCAAGAATGGCTCCCCAAGCCGTGGCCAGTGCCTGTTGGACTTCCGTCTCGGGTGCCACATAATCCATACCTGTATCGAGATTGTGCTCAGGTGCGGGCAGTGCCCTGCGGTCTACTTTGCCATTCAGCGTCAAAGGCAGTCTGGACAGCTGCACAAAGTAGGACGGCACCATATAGCCAGGCAGATCCTGCGACAAAATGCTACGTAAGTCGCTGGCGCTCAATTCACTGTCTGTTGCAAAATAGGCACACAGCTGTTTTTGTCCGTGATCGTCCTGCAGCACGGTAACAACCGATTCCTTCACACCTGGAATCGTGGACAATCGGGTTTCAATTTCACCCAGTTCAATGCGGTAGCCGCGAATTTTGACCTGTTCATCCATTCTTCCCTTGTACTCCAGTACACCATCAGCACGCCAACGCACTAAGTCTCCTGTACGATAGCAATATTCTCCAGACCGGAATGGACTTTCAATAAATTTTTCCGCCGTAAGCTCGGGCCGATTCAGATATCCTCGCCCAACACCGTCGCCACCGACGATCAGCTCTCCCCAGGCTCCGATAGGTTGCAGCTTCAACGAACGATTGACCACATAAGCGGTCGAGTGATCAATTGGACGTCCAATGGGAATAGCCTGGGTTTGCGGTTCTGTAATGTCATAGATGGTGGAAAAGGTGGTGTTCTCCGTCGGACCATAAATATTGGCCAGGCGAAGCTGCGGGTACTCCTTCAACACACGATTGACGTGTGGTACAGACAACACATCACCACCCACGAGCAACTCCTTCAAGGACGCAAACACTCCGATTTCTTGCTGCGAATACTGATTGAATAAAGCCGTAGTCATGAACATCGTGTTAACACGATACTTGTCAATTGCCTGTTTGAGCTTGGAGGCATCCAGAATAGTGTCATGGCTTACCACATACAGTTGTCCCCCGTTCAGCAGCGTTCCCCAGATTTCAAATGTGGAGGCATCGAACACAACTGCGCCCAATTGCAGCATACGTGTATTTTCATCAAGCATGGCATAGCTTTTGTTTTTCACTAGGCGCACGACATTACGGTGCTCAATCATCACGCCCTTCGGCTTGCCTGTCGTACCAGAGGTGTAGATCACATACGCAAGATCGGAAGAAGATCCCCCTGTTGTAATCGCAATTGTTCCATCCGTCTGAGCGTCACATTCAGATTTGCTATTGCATCGCTGTTCATCACTCAAATCGATGACCGGAATGCCGGGTTCAAAAGGCATCTGCTCACGTCGCTGTAACAGTAACAGCCCCGCACTGGAATCCTCCAGTAAATAACGGATACGCTCTTCAGGATAATCAGGATCAATGGGAACGTAAGCCCCTCCGACCTTCAAAATCGCCAGCATACCGACGACCATTTCAATGGAGCGTTCAGCCATAATCCCTACTCGCTGTGTCTCTGGCTCGGACCCGCGCTGTATCCCATGGGAAGCGAGTATGCGTGCCAGACGGTCGGCACGTTCATTCAGCTCGCGGTAGGTAAGCTGCATGTCCGCAAAGGTGATGGCCAGCCGATCTGGTGATTGCGCTACCTGTTCCTCGAACAGCACATGCAGTGCTTGATCTCGTGGATACGGATAGTCTGCTACCGTATCATTGAATCTCTGCACAAGCAGCTCTTTTTCTTGGGCCGAAACCATTTCTATAGCCGAAAGAGCGATATCCGGCTGTTTTATAACCGCATTGATAAGCTGCTGCAAATGTTCAGTCAGTCGTTCAATGGTTTCCCGTTTGTACAGCCGAGTTCCGTATTGAAGAGCACAGGAAATTTGTTCTCCATCCTCCACTGCGAACAGACTCAAATCAAATTTGGCCGTCGTTTGCTCACTTGGATAAGATGCCAATTGCAGCCCCGCCAGCTGCTGCTCTTTTTGCTCTATGTTTTGTAGTGCAAACATGGTATCAAATAACGGATTACGGCTTAAATCTCGATCTACGCCCAGCTTCTCCACCAGCTCTTCAAACGGATAATCCTGATGTTCAAAAGCCTTTAACGCGTTTTCCTTGACCTCCAACACATAATCGCGGAACGTTTTCCCGCCTTCTGGATAATTACGGATTGCCAGTGTATTCACGAACATCCCGATCAGACTGCCAAGATCCGCATGGGGCCGCCCTGCAATTGGCGAACCGACAATAATATCCTCTTGCCCGCTATAGTGGCTAAGCAAAGCCGAATAGGCAGCCAACAGCACCATATATAATGTCGATTCCGTCTGCACCGCAATGCTTTTTAAGCCTTCGCTTTGTCGTTGGTCAAGCGTAAATTCCAGCACATCTCCTTCAAAGCTTCTCACCGCTGGGCGTGGATAATCAGTCGGTAGATCAAGCACAGGTAGCTCTCCTGCGAAGGTATTGAGCCAGTAGTTTTCCTGTTCCCGGTAGCGTTCACTTTGCTGCTGCTTCTGTTGCCAAGCGGCGTAGTCTTTATACTGAATGCGTAGCGATGGCAGCGTGTCGCCTGCATATAAATGAATAAAGTCCTGAATTAGTACATTTATAGAGGTGCCGTCCGAAATGATATGATGCATGTCCATGAGCAAAATATGATGCTCTGGGTCTGTTTCAATCAAACCAACTCGGAATAACGGGGCCTGCCCCAGATCGAATGGTTGGACAAAGTTACGTACCAGCTCATCCGTTTCCTTTGGGGCAGCTCCGTGAGCATAGGTCAATTCCATGCAAAAAGGAACCTCGTCATGTACTCGCTGGACAGGTTCACCGTTCATGGTCTCAAAACTTGTGCGCAATGTTTCATGGCGGTCAATAAGCTGACGGAACGCGTTATCCAGTGCCTTGTGATCAAGTGAACCGGTCAGAGTCAGGGCACCAGGTATGTTATAGCTAATTCCCGCTCCATCAAGCTGATTGAGGATATACATCCGTTTCTGAGCTGAAGAAACCGCATAAAATGGCTTATTCTCCGTAACAGGGATGGATTCATAGGTGGTTGGCTCCAGTGCTTGAATAACCTGCGCCAGCTGTTCAATTGTCGGATGCTGGAACAGATCCTTTAGCTGCACATTTTTATGCAATTCCTTATAGATGAGTGATATGACATGTGTCGCCCGCAGGGAATGTCCTCCTGCCTCAAAAAAGTTATCCTTAATCCCAACGCGCTCAAGCTCCAGCACATCTTTCCAGATGCTAGCCAGTTGTGCTTGTAATTGATTTTGAGGAGGTACATATTCTGCGCCTGAGCTTACACCTCCCTCTGGTTGTGGCAACGCTCGGCGATCCACCTTGCCATTGGGCGTCAGTGGCAATTGCTCCAGCTGCACAAAATACGACGGTACCATGTAGCCCGGTAGCTCCTGGCTCAAAGCACTACGCAGCTCACTTGTCGCTACTTCCGCATGGGTGACCACATATGCGCAGAGCAGTTTTTGCCCCTGCTCATCTTCATGTGCAATTACAACAGCTTCTCGGACTGCCTCCAGCTTCAACAGCTGTGCTTCTACCTCGCCCAGCTCAATCCGGTAGCCTCGAATTTTCACCTGCGCGTCGATTCGTCCCTTATATTCCAGCGTCCCGTCCGCATTCCAACGCACCAGGTCCCCTGTTCGATAGCAGCGTTCGCCGCCACGGAACGGACTGTCAATGAACTTTTCGGTCGTCAGTTCTGGGCGGTTGCGGTATCCGCGAGCCACCCCGTCACCGCCGACGATCAGTTCTCCCCACGCTCCAACAGGCTGGAGCTGCATCGAACCGTCCACGACATATGCCGTCGAGTTGTGGATCGGGCTACCAATGGGCACAGATGCCGATTGAACGCCGGTAATGGCATGTGTGGTGGAAAAGGTCGTATTTTCCGTCGGACCGTAGCCGTTAATGATATGTAGATTCGGATGGGCCTCCAATACCCGGTTAATATGCGGTACGGACAGCACATCACCACCAACCAATAGCTCCCGCATCCCCTCAAATAGTTCCAAGTCCTGCTGGGATAGCTGATTAAAGAGTGGTGCGGTCAGCCACATCGTGGTAATGCCGTGATTGCGGACAACTTCCTTGAGCTTGGGCGCGTCCAAAATAACATCCTGACTCACCAGCACCAGCTGTCCACCGTTCAATAACGCACCCCAAATTTCGAAGGTGGACGCGTCAAAGACAACAGACCCGGTCTGCAAAATGCGCGTGTCGGCATTCAAGCGTGCA
Source organism: Paenibacillus sp. 203 (assembly GCF_037027525.1). Classification (NCBI taxonomy): domain Bacteria; kingdom Bacillati; phylum Bacillota; class Bacilli; order Caryophanales; family Paenibacillaceae; genus Paenibacillus; species Paenibacillus sp. 203. The sequence goes on along the minus strand of NZ_JAXCHD010000021.1, from coordinate 15,001 downwards.
TAATTTGTGTTTGTCACCAAACGCACGACATTACGGTGCTCCACCATAACCCCTTTGGGCTGGCCTGTAGTCCCTGAGGTGTACATAATATAGGCCAAGCGACCAGCTGCGCTCGCTTTCGGTTGTTCTTCAGCTGCATAAGCGTGCTGTATTTGTTTTGCTTGTTCTGATTGCGTAGCTTTGGATTGCATGTTTTCTGGTTGTATGGTTGTCGTAGAAGCAAGTTCGGGACTGGCGGAAATGGAGTAGAACGGATCTAGGCAGTCCACGTATCCCGGATCAGTATTCGTTCCGTGATCATTCGGCAAAATGGAATCATAACGATCAGCATCATCCGTTCCATAAATTGCAGCATCGCTAAGGTCAAGCACCATTCCCTTAAAATCAGTGGGCCGATGTTCCATTCGCTGCACGAGCAGTATGTCTGCACCGGAATCCTTCAGCAAATAGCGTACACGCTCATCCGGGTAATCAGAATCAATGGGTACATATGCTCCACCTGCTTTGAGAATTCCGAGCATACCGACAATCATCTCAATCGAGCGTTCAGCTACAATGCCGACCGTCTGCTCGGTGCGGATTCCCTGCTTACGTAAAGAATGAGCCAGTCGGTTGGCCTTTTGATTCAATTCTGCATAGGTTAGGCTATCTTGCCCACACACTACCGCCACCTGCTCTGGTGCCTGCTTCGCCTGTTTCTCGAACAATTCATGAATAGACGCATGACGTGGATAATCCACATTTGTATCGTTGAAGGTATGAACCAGCTGCTCTACTTCTTGCTCTGACAGCACTTGTGTTGTGGAAATCGCCAACTCTGGCTGCTGCAAAACAATAGTGTACAGCCGCAGAAGCTGCTCAACAAAGTGCTCAATCGTCGTCTCGCTATAACGGTCGCTATTATACTTTACGTTCAGGGAGACCGCTTCATTTTCCCATTGAAACTGGAAATCTAGTTCAGATTGTACGTGATTCAAAAAATCAGAAATATGAATATTTTGCAAGGATACTGTGGTGTGAATAAGAGGCTTTCCATCCTCATTACGTTGAATGTCAAGTAATTCAGAATAGTTCCAAAAAGGAATGTTTTGATGTTCAATAGCTTCGCCGACAGAGGTTTTGATTTGAGACAGCAACGCTTTGAAGGTTGTGCTGGAATCCAGCGTATTTTTCAATAAAAGCAGATGGTTGATCGGCTTTGTAGCACCATTGCTAGACTTGGCTACCGGAATGCCCAGCAGCACACGTTCCTCACATGTGTATTTATGCAATAAGCTCTCTACTCCAGCAAGCAGGACCATAAACACGGCCCATGGAGCGCCACCTGTTATAGATGATATTCTTTGGGAAATTTCAGTTGGAAAAGTGAGCGTGTACGTATGGGAATTTAAACTCGTTACAGTTGTATTTCTGGACACATGGTTGGTGTATGGTAGGCAGATGATATGATCCTCAGATTCCAGTTTATGGCTCCAGTAATTTTTTTCCTTCTCAAATAAGGCTTTCAATGACATCCCTCCTGCTTCTCGGGGCCTGTTCCCCCCGGTTGGATGGTGCGTTGTTACATACATGAGCGTTGTGTCAGAAAAAGAATACTTTGCAGGCAAGGGCAGTCGGACAAGCCGCCGCCCTCTGCACACGCAAAGTGAATTCATTGCATTTAGAAAACGGATTTAGAAAACAAAGTCGATGGAATCCGGCGAGAAGCCTTCCGGTTGCTCGTCCGAGTTCACCTGAATATCGCTTAACAGCAAATCTGGATTGATCCCAACCTGGGACAGGATCGCTATCAAATCTCTGGTTAATCTCTCAATAGCGTCGGCTCCAAACAGCTTCGTGCAATATTCAAAGGAACCCTTGATTTCCCCGTCTTCATCACTCATAGACAAGGTCAAATCGAATTTGGAGATGCTGTGCTCCTGAACATATGGACTGAAGGACAGCGTTTCTAGCTTCGCTTCCTGTGACTCCGTATTTTGCAGTACAAACATAGTGTCAAATAATGGGTTACGGCTTGCATCCCGTGCTACATCCAGCTTTTCCACCAACTCTTCCAGTGGATAATCCTGATGCTCAAAGGCTTGCAGCGTACGATCTCTGGCTTCTAGCAAGTAGCTGTGGAACGTTTGGTTGCCCTTCGGCTGATGCCGGATGGCTAGCGTGTTGACGAACATTCCGATCAGTGGCTCCAGCTCAGGCAACAAGCGTCCTGCTACTGGCGTACCGATGATCAAATCGTCCTGACCGCTGTATTTGGACAGCAGAACGGTGTAGGCGCTTAATAACACCATGTACAGCGTACTTCCGGTCTGTGCCGCAATTCGGTGCAGTTGCTCGGATACATTTGCGTCCACTGTAAATTCATACATCGCACCCTCGAAGCTGCGAACAGCAGGTCTAGGATAAGCAATTGGCAAATCCAGTACCGGCAATTCTCCGGCTAAATGCTCCAGCCAGAAGTGTTCCCGGCGTTGGTATGACTCACGCTGCGTCTCCTGCTGCTGCCATACGGCGTAGTCTTTGTACTGAATTTGCAGCGGCTCCAATTCCTGTCCCTCGTACAGTTGTACCAGCTCCTGCACGATATTGTTAGACGATACACCGTCTGAAATAATATGGTGCATGTCGTACATCAGGAGATGGCGCTCTGGTCCAGTTTGAATAAGACGGACACGCAGCAGTGGTGCCTGGCGAAGGTCAAAGCTGCGTACAAAGGACTCGATATAAGCTTCGGCTTCGGACTCCCTAGCCTGCAGGTGCTCTACTGCAAACTCCACTTGATCGTAAACCCGCTGAACGACCTCGCCTTCCACCATTTCAAAGGAAGTCCGCAGCGTTTCATGGCGGGCTATTAACTGACGGAACGCATCTTCCAGCCGATCGGCCTGAAGCGGCCCCTCCACGGTTAATACACCCGGCATATTGTAGCTGAGATCCCCACCTTCCAGATGGCTCAAAATGTACAGTCGTTTTTGAGCCGAGGAAACCGGGTAGTACGCCTGTTGCGCCGCCGCAGGGATCACCGTATAGGTGTCTGTCCCGTGCGTTGCGATGAGCTGGGCTTGCTGCTCAATCGTAAAGTGTTGGAACACCTCACGCAGCGTAATCCGGCTGTCCAGTTCCTGATGGATTTTGGCCACCAGCGTCGTTGCCCGCAGGGAGTGCCCACCCACGTCAAAGAATGAGTCGGTGACTCCTACGCTGGATAGCTTCAAGACATCCTGCCAGATTTGGGCTAGCTTGGCTTCCAGCGGCGTCCGCGGTGCAACGTACTCCAGGCCTCCTTCGAGACGTGCTTCCGGTGCCGGCAACGCCTTGCGGTCGATTTTCCCGTTCGGTGTCAGCGGGAAACGATCCAGTTGTACCACATACGTCGGGATCATGTAATCCGGCAGCTTCGGCTGCAGCGCATTGCGCAGCTCCGGCAAACTCAGGGACTCTGAAGCTATGATGTAGGCACACAGGTCCTTGTGCCCGTCTTCGTTTTCCCATGCTGTGACCACGGCTTTCTGAATGCCATCCACGGTCAGCAGCTGCGCTTCCACCTCGCCCAGCTCGATCCGGTAACCCCGGATTTTCACCTGATGGTCGATCCGGCCCAAATACTCAATGCTGCCGTCTGGCAACCACCGGGCCAGGTCGCCCGTCCGGTACATCCGGTTTGCGTGAGTGCTGTCCGCTTGATCGGTTGCTGCCGCATCAGCGAACGGATTCAGGACGAACTTCTCTGCCGTCAGCTCCGGCAGGTTCAGGTATCCTCGTCCCACACCCGCACCCCCGATATAAAGCTCACCAGCGATACCGATCGGCACCAGCTGTTGCTGGTTGTTCAAGATGTATACAGACTGGTTCGCTATCGGCGTTCCGATGGATACCGTGTGCTCCCCTTTTTCCATCAGTACGTTCAGGGACTCTACATCTTCAATCGTATAAGCAGTCGCATCTACCGTGGTTTCGGTCGGACCGTACACGTTGGTAATGACCGGACGATACCCGGACCACTTGTGCAAGAACACATTTACCAGCTGCACGGATAATGCTTCGCCACCGATCAGGTAATGCTTCACTTCCGGCGCTTCCGTCACATTGACGCTTTCGTTCAAAATATGCAGATGCGCAGGTGTGCCGTCCGACAGATCAATCCGGTGCGTGCGGTAGTAGGCGATCAAATGCTCTCCGCTCAGACTGACGTCACGGGACACCACGTGCAGGGTGTGGCCTAACAGCAAGCTGGCAAAGACTTGCTTCACTGAAGCGTCAAATACAAATGCCGACAGCCATGCGACATGAAGCGGCTGTTCATAACGGCTGTATACTCGCTCCAATAAAGCATCTACCAGATTGCTAACACTGCCCTGCTCGATCATGACCCCTTTCGGCTGGCCGGTGGTACCTGACGTGTAAATCATATAGGCCAGGTTATGTGGGCGGGCGACAGGGATTAAATTGCTCGCATCCTGTGCTCCCAGTTGAGCTTGAACGTCCTCGTCATCCAAGACTACAGCTCGAACTGTGGATGGCAAGCTAAGCGACAGGTTGGCAACTCTACTTGTAATCACGACCTTGGCCCCACTGTCTTGGAGCATGTAGTCGATGCGCTCCTGTGGATACATCGTATCCATTGGTACATATGCGCCTCCGGCCTTAAGTACCCCCAGAATGCTCACCAGAATATCCGCAGAACGTTCCAGCAATACGCCAACCGGTTGATCAGCTTCGACCCCTTCCGCTTGTAACACACGAGCCAATTGGTTCGCACGCTCATTCAGCTCAGTGTAGGTCAGCGCGGTGGCCCCAGACACAACTGCTATCCGCTCAGGGTTGCACTTCGCTTGCTCTTCAAAGCGTTCGCTGAGCGAACGGCCTTGCAATGCTCCAAGCAGGCTGTACGCATTCGAATCATTGAACACCTTCAGAATCTGCTCGGTTTCTTCTGCCGTAATCAGTTCCAGCTCACTCAGCTTCGCATCCGGGTTCGCCGCCACGGCTTCGGCCAAACGAATAAAGTGGCGTGTCATCCGTTCTACCGTTTCGCGCTCGTACAACACGGTTGCATATTGCAATCCGAACTGGATACCTGCCTCTTCCTCTCTGGCTTCCAGCGTCAAATCAAACTTCGCTGGCGTTTGTTCCAAACCGTATGGACGGAAGCTCAGATCTGCCAGTTGCAGTTCGCCTTCTTCGGTGGTTTGTAGGGTAAACATCGTATCGAACAGCGGATGGCGGCTCATATCCCGCTTCACATTTAGCTTTTCCACCAGTTCCTCAAATGGGTAGTCCTGATGTTCATAGGCTTGCAGAGCACAAACTTTCACTTCTTCCACGTAGCTACGGAAGGTATGTTCCGCTGTCGGATAGTTTCGCAATGCCAACGTACCGACGAACATCCCGAGGATCGGTTCCAAATCTGCATGCGGTCGTCCTGCAATCGGTGTGCCGACTACGATGTCCTCTTGCCCGCTGTATTGGTGTAAGAGCGCGGTGTACGCTGCCAGCAGCACCATATACAATGTCGAGCCTGTGTGCGCCGCCAGTTCTTTCAGACGTTCGCTGACTTCACGTTCCAGCCCGAACACCACCGTATCGCCTGCCGTACTTCGTACCGACGGACGGGCAAAGTCTGTCGGTAGATCCAGCACAGGCAGTTCGCCCCGGAAGGTGTCGAGCCAGTACGCTTCCTGACGTTGCATCCACTCTTGATGGGCTTTGCTTTGCTGCCATACCGCATAATCCTTGTACTGTATTCGCAATGGCGAAAGCTCTTCACCGTCGTATAAGCGGACAAATTCATCGGTCAGTACTCCCATGGACACACCATCCGAGACGATATGGTGCATATCGAGCATGAGCAAATGCTGCGGTTCCTGCTCGGTTCCTTGTACACCCAAATCTACCAAGCCTACCCGCAGCAGCGGAGCGGCTTGCAGATCGAACGGACGTACAAACTGCTGCACCCGTTCTTGTGCTTCCTGGCTGACCATCGTATCCGCAGTCGCACCCTCTACCTGTACCTTCGTATACTCCACCTCGAACGGCACGGTGTCCTCAATCCATTGCACCGGCTCACTGTCCACCAGCTCAAAGCAGGTACGCAACGTTGCATGGCGGGCGATCAGTTGACGGAACGCGTCTTCTACCCGTTTCACATCCAGCGGTCCGCTCACTTGCAGCACCGACGGCATGTTGTAGTTCACATCATTCGGGTCAAACTGATGCAGCACATACAGTCGTTTTTGCGCCGAAGATAATGGGTAGAAGTTGCGTTCTTCCGTTACCGGAATGGACGCATATGTTACTTGATCCAGACCTTCCATGACCGCTGCCAGTTCTTCAATCGTTGGAGCTTCAAAAATACTGCGCAGTGGAAGCGGCTTGTTCAGCTCCTTGTGAATTTTCGAGGCCAGCGTCGTCGCCCGCAGCGAGTGTCCGCCAATCTCAAAGAAGTTTTCCTTCACACCGACCTGCGCCAGACCCAGCACATCCTGCCAAATTTGCGCCAGCTTCACTTCCACCCATGTCCGCGGTGCTACATAATCGGCTCCGCTTTGCAGGTTACCTTCCGGTGTTGGCAGTGCCTTGCGGTCGATTTTACCATTCGGTGTCAACGGCATCTGCTCCAGCTGCACCAAATACGAAGGCACCATGTAGTTTGGAAGCTCCTCGCCCAGTAAGCTGCGCAGCTCACCAGCGCTCACTTCCCGTTCAGCAACATAGTACGCCACCAGTTGGTTTTGCCCCTGTTCGTCCGCTTGTGCCAGTACGATGACCTCTTGTACGTCCTCCACCTTCAAAATTTGTGCCTCGACCTCGCCCAGCTCGATCCGATAGCCCCGGATTTTCACCTGATGGTCGATCCGGCCCAAATATTCGATGTTGCCGTCTGGCATCCATCTCGCCAAGTCACCCGTACGGTACATTCGTTCATAGCCGGCTTCGCCAGCCGCAAACGGGTTCGGTACAAATTTCTCAGCCGTCAGCTCTGGGCGATCCAGATAACCCCGGGCCAGACCCGGACCGGACACGCACAGCTCACCCGCTACGCCTACCGGAGCCAAATGTCCATGCACATCCACCATGTACACCCGATGATTCGGCATAGGGCGTCCGATGGAAATGAGTTGTCCGGCTCTCTCATCCTCGGATACCGGCCAGATGGACGTCGCCACCGAGTTTTCGGTTGGACCGTAGCCGTTGTAGTACGCCACCTGATCCTTCCACTTGTATACCAATTCTGTTGAGGATGCTGAACCCGCAGTGAACAGAATACGCAGGTTTGGCATCCGTCCCGGCTCCAGATACACCGCATAGGTCGGTGGCAACGTCGCCACCGTAATCTGATGTTCTGTCATATAATGTTCGAATCTCTCATAGTCCAAAATCGTCTCTGACGTTGGCACATACAACGTGGCTCCGCAGAACAGCGCCTGGAAGATTTCCCAGCAAGCCGCATCAAACGAATAGCTAGCGAACAGCAACGTATGATCCGACGTGCGGATCTTGAGCGTCTGATCAAAATACGTTTTCAGATTGCATAGACCGCGATGCTCCAACATAACACCCTTCGGCTGCCCCGTCGTACCCGACGTATAAATGACATAGGCCAGATCGTTCGGACCAGACAACGATTCCAAATTGGAACTATCCTCGTGATACACGCCCTGTGCCCCATTCAGCACCAGCACGTTACCGTCGAAAGCCACTTTATCCACCAGATGGCTTTGCGTTAATAACAGCTTCGCACCCGAGTCGTCCAGCATGTAGCGGATACGCTCCTCTGGATACGTCGGATCGATGGGGACATATGCACCCCCGGCTTTTAAAATCCCGAAGATGCCCACGATCATGTCTACCGAACGCTCGGTCATCAGACCCACCAGTCGATCCTTCGTCACGCCTTGACTGCGTAAGGTACGAGCCAGACGATTCGCACGTTCATTCAGCTCGCGATAGGTCAACTGCTCTCCTTCGAAGAACAACGCTGGCTGTTCCGGTGTCTGCGCCGTTTGTGTCTCGAACAAGCCATGGATCGTTTGCCCGCTCGGATACTCGGCAGCTGTATCTCCCCATACGCTGAGAATTTGCTTGCGCTCCTGCGTGGTTACCATATCCAGCTCATACACGCGAATGTCCGGCTTCGCCACCACCTGCTCCAACAGCTGTATCAGATGGCCCTGAGTCCGTTCAACGGCTTCCCGATCATATAACTTCGCATTGTATTCAAATCGGATTTTCATCGCTTCCTGCGGCATGACAACCAGATTGAAATCATAGTTGGTTTGTTCAATCATGCCTGCATTGCGAATTTCAAAATCCGACTCTGCACCTTCGCCAAGTTGCTCGACCTGCTCCTCCACCGGATAGTTTTCAAACACGATAATGTGGTTGATCAGATCTTGCTTTTGCTCGCTCAAGGCTTGAATTTCATATAGCGGATACGTTTCATAATCTTGAGAAGTCAGCGCCTGCTGCTGATTCGTTCTGATCATGTCAGCAAAGGTGTCCTCAGCCCCACTGCGGATACGTATTGGAATGGTGTTAATGAACAAGCCCACCATATTTTCGATCCCCGTAATATCCGCTGGACGACCAGACACTACACCGCCAAAAACAGCGTCGTCACTACCGTTGTACTTTTGGAGCAGCAATCCCCAGGCTGTTTGCAGCAATGTATTCGGGGTCACGTGATGCTGCTTGGCCACCATTTCCATACGTCTGGTCAAGTCCTTGCCCAGATCGCACAGGATATGCTCAAATTGTGCATCGTCCGCTTTCACGCCTACTTTTCCGGTCGGAATCGAAGTTTGCTGATCATAGCCGAGCAAATAATCCTTCCAGTACGCAGCTGCCGCCTCTACATCCTGTGCTTCAAGCCACTCAATATACTGACTGTATGGAGTCACGAGGGCAAGCTTCGGCTGTCTATGCTCCACGGCTGCAAAATAAGCCTCAAACACCTCATCCGTGACTAACGCCACACACCAGCCATCCATCAAGATGTGATGAGAGCTCCACACAAAATAATAATCCTCGTCGCCTGTTCGTAAAATCGCCACGCGCATCAACGCATCCCGGGACAAATCGAACCCGGCTGCCTTGTCCTTGCGAATAAATTCCTTCACATACGCGTCACGCTCCTGCTCATTCAGATGACGCAAATCTTCACATCTGAAACCAACATCCTTACGGCGGAAAATGACCTGCACAGGCTCATCCTGCCAACCGCTGATGAAATTAGCTCTAAATATTTCATGCCGCTGCGCCAAATGATTCAAGCTATCTTGGAAAATATCCGCTTGGAAGCGTCCGTGCAAATCAAAGGTCGTTTGTTCAAAATAAGCACCTGACTCTGCATCCATCAGACTATGGAACAACATGCCTTTCTGCATCGGCGTCAACGCATAGACATTTTCCAGTTCCCCCATGTCACGAGTCCGTTCTACCAATTGATCCAACTCGGCCATGGTTACATTTTTCAGCATGACATCGCTTGGCGTCAGCTCTTGCTGTTTGCGGCCTGTGCAATGCGCAATGATTTCCTGCAAACTGATTCTGAACTGTTCGGCTAACTGCTCTATCGTTTCACGACGATATTCCTGCTTGCTGTAGCTGATCGTCAATTGCAGTTCGCCTTCCGAAATCAGTCCGTTCATATCCAGCGTGTGCGATCTGGCTGCATGGGCGCTAAGCTCTGCACCGCTAGCGTAAGGAGATACACCAATGGATTGATTTTGCATATCTTGGTCAAATTGTCCCAGATAGTTAAAGCTGATTTCAGGTTCGGTTACAAAACGCTCTTGCTCACGTGCTGCGGACAGGTATCTCAACATACCGTAGCCAATGCCCTTTTGCGGAATGCGGCGTAGTCCTTCTTTCACATGTTTGATGCGCTGTGAAAGGTCTTGCCCCACGCTCATATCCAGCACAACCGGGAATTGGGTCGTAAACCAGCCCACGGTGCGCGTAATATCCAGTTCTGGCAGAATGGACTCCCGTCCATGACCTTCCAGGCTCACGAGCACTCGTTCCAGGCCCGCCCAACGATGAATCGTTAGTCCCAATGCGGTAAGCAGCAAATCATTCATCTCCGTGTTGTAGGCACGATGCGCTTGTTTTAACAGCTGCTCCGTTTCCTGAGTTGTCCACGTAACTGTAATGTTCTCGCTGTCCCTATTTAAGGAATGAGAAGGGGACTCGTCTTTTGGAAGCGGCTGATATACGCCTTGTTCCATTTCCTGCCAGAATGCGAGTTCTGCTGCCATGGCCGGACTGTTCGCATATTGAGACTGCCCATCCGCCCAGGTGCGGAACGAATCCGTTTTGTGCGGAAGACGAGCCGCTTGTCCGTTCAATGCCTGCTCATAAGCGGTCGTAATATCCTCGAACAAAATGCGCCAAGATACGGTATCCACCACTAAGTGATGAATCGCCATCAGCAAATGATCTCCATCGGGACAATGGAACAGCCCCAGCTTCACCAGCGGTCCTTCGCTTAAATGAATACCCGCCTGAATTTCATTCACTTTGGCCGCGATCGCCGCAGATACCTCAGACTCATTTCTGAAGTCGGCCCGATCCAGCGTATACAGCTCGCCCTCACCGACCGCGCGGTTCCAAGCTTCATATCCGCGCTCCGTAGGTCGGAAAATGATACGCAGTGCATCGTGATGGCTAACGATTTGATCCATCGCTGTGCGCAGGGCCGTTTCATCAAAACCGTCCTTGCTATGCAGCATAATGGACTGGTTATGATGATGAGCATCCGTCAGGTTCTGCTCAAAGAACCATTGTTGAACGGGTGTCAGCTTCACAGCGCCCACCACTTCGCTCTGATCCGCCAATCGGGTCACCGATTGAACTTTCAGTGCCAAGGCAGACACGGTTGGATGACTGAACAGGTCTTTCATCTCCAGTCGATAACCTGCTTGCAGCAATCGGGAGGATACTTGCAAGGCTTTGATCGAATCGCCACCCAGTTCAAAGAAGTTATCCTGCGTGCCTACCGCTTCCACGCCGAGTACTCCGGCCCATACCGCAGCCAGCACTTGCTCCACCGTGGTACGCGGTGCCACATAGGCTGCACCGGTATGGATGCTTCCTTCCGGTTCCGGCAAGGCCTTGCGGTCGATTTTTCCATTGTGGGTCAGTGGCAAGGTCTCTAGACGCATCAAGCGTGCAGGTACCATATGTGCTGGCAGTCCTGCTTCCAGCTCGGCCTGTACCTCCTCGATCCGCAGCTCGGTTTCTCCCGTGATGTATCCGCACAAATACTTGTGTCCACGCTCATCCGTCCGGTCGATGACTACCGCTTGACGCACGCCCGGCACCCGCTGGATCGCCGTTTCAATCTCGCCCAGCTCGATCCGGTAGCCGCGGATTTTCACTTGATAATCCATCCGCCCGATAAAGTCTACATTGCCGTCCGGCATCCACCGCGCCAAGTCACCTGTGCGGTACAGTCGTTCACCTGGCACGAACGGATTGGCCACGAATTTCTCGGCTGTCAGGTCCGCACGATTCAGGTAGCCTCGTGCCACCCCGCCACCGCCAATGCACAGCTCGCCCAGTACGCCGATCGGCACCGGATTCAACTGGCTGTCCACAATGTAGAAGCGGGCGTTCAGCCACGCCTGGCCAATCGGCACATTGCCGCTGCTTGGCAGCTTCGACAATTCTTCGTCGTAGAAGCTGGAGTCAATCGCCGCTTCCGTGACGCCGTAGCTGTTCATAATGCGGATATCCGCGCCAAACCGTTCTTGCAGCACCCGGTAGTCTGTCACGCTGCAGCTATCCGAGCTGGTAATCAGCAATTCCAGACTGCTCATGTCCAGTCCCTGTTCATACACATGCTGCATAAACGGTACGATCAGGGCCGGGGTCGATTCGAACACCGTAATCTGGTAGTCGCGAATCCAGCCGTACAGACGGCTTGGGTCAATCCGGTCGTCTTTCGGGCAGATGACCATCGTGCCACCGTTATAGAGCGTCCGTGCGATATCCCCGACGAACACGTCGAAGGAAAAGCTCGCCAGTTGCAACAACCGTACCGGGAACTGGTTCAGACGGTAATCCCGACGGTAGGCCGCGGCTGTGTTTACCAAACTGTGATGCTCGATCATGACCCCTTTCGGACGTCCCGTTGTCCCGGACGTGTAGATCACATACGCCAGATCCTGCGGTTCATTGATGTGATTGACGTCTGTGGTATCCCCGGTGTACAACGACTCATCGTCCAACGCCAGTACGGTATGCAGACGCAAACCCGCTGCGGATTCGGACGTTGCTTCGCTGTCAGGTGGCGAATCTGCTGTTCCATTCAGGGTTTCATGGAGAGTACTTGATTCCATCGTCTCAGCGCCAGCCGCTGTTTCCAACTCGCCCTCAGTCTGCCCTCCGGCCAAGGCCTGTCGGCTTTCTTCGAGCCATGCCTGTGCACGCTCCTGCAACCCCGTTTGGGTCAACAGTACCGTCGCACCACTGTCCTCCAGCATGAAACGAATACGTTCGGACGGATAGTCCGCATCCAGCGGCACATAGGCGCCTCCAGCTTTCCATACCGCCAATACGCCGACCAGCATGTCTACCGAACGTTCACTCAAAATGCCGACCATCGACTCGCGTCCAATGCCTTCATTTCGCAATTTACGGGCCAATTGGTTCGCACGCTCGTTCAGTGTGCGGTACGTAAGCTGCTGCTCCCCGTACACCACCGCCACGTGATCCGGTACAAGCTGCGCTTGTTCTTCCACAAAGGTATGGAACAGTGCTCCTGCTTCTACCGCAGCAACATCCGATACCCCTACATCTCCAAAACCGTAGATGATTTGTGCCTTTTCCTCGACGGTTACCATCTCCAAAGCTACCAGTGGCTGCTGCGGATGCAGCGTAATTGCACGGACAAGCTCGGTAAAATGCTGTGCCAATCGCCCGATGGTCTCAGCCTTGTACAGCGCCGTGCTGTATTCCAGACTGCACAGAATGCCTTCCGGCTGCTCCACTGCATCCAAGGTCAGATCAAATTTGGCCGTATGATTGTCCGTCGGATACGTTTTAAAGGTCAGACCCTCCAGCTCGAACTCCTGCTGTTCAAATGTTTTCAGCTCAAACATCGTGTCAAACAGCGCATTCCGGCTCGTATCCCGCGTTAAATTCAGCTTTTCAACCAGTTCTTCAAAAGGATATTCCTGATGTTCATAAGCACTGAGCGCATGCTCTTTGACCTCTTGCAAGTAATCCAGGAACGTTTTGTCGCCAGACGGATAATTGCGGATCGCCAGCGTGTTGAGGAATACGCCTACCAAGCCCTCCAGTTCTGCATGCGGTCTTCCGGCAATCGGCGTGCCGACGATAATATCCTCCTGCCCCGAATATTTATGCAAGAGCGTGCTATACGCGGCCAGCAACACCATGTATAAGGTGGAGCCGGTTTGCGCGGCCAGCTGTTTCAACTGCTCGCTGTCCTCCAAGCTGATCGCAAATTCCAATCGAGCTCCTTCTAGACGCTGTACGGCTGGTCTTGCAAAATCCGTTGGCATATCCAGTGCTGGAATGTCACCAGCCATCGTGTTCATCCAGTAGCTTTCCTGCTCACGAAGACGTTCACTTTGCATATCGGCATGCTGCCAAACGGCATAGTCCTTGTATTGGATGCGAAGTGGCGGCAGTTCCTTGCCTTCATATAATTGAGAGAACTCCTGCACGATAATTCCTTCAGTCACACCATCCGAAATAATATGGTGCATGTCATAGAGCATGACGTGACGCTCCGGTCCGGTTTCCACCAGCTGAACCCGCAGCAACGGTGCTTGTGCGAGATCAAATGCACGTACAAAGTCCTGTGCGTACTGCTGGGTCTCTTCTTCGCTTGCCTGCACATGCTCCACGTTGAATGCGACGCCCGATTCAATCCGTTGAATCACCTCACCATCTACCATGTCGAATCGGGTTCGCAGGGCTTCATGACGGGCAATCAGCTGGTGGAAGGCTTGCTCCAGTCGCGTTTTATCCAAGGAACCTTCAATGATCAAAGCGCCTGGCATATTGTAGCTAACCTCTCCGCCTTCCAGGTGACTCAGCACGTACATCCGTTTTTGCGCCGAGGAAACCGGATAATATGCACGTTCCTCCGCAACAGGGATGGATACATACGTTTGCTGTGTCTGAACTTCTCCCATCACCTGTACCAGTTGCTCAATCGTCGGATATTGGAAAATATCTCGCAGCGCCAGCTTGTAATTCAGCTCCTGATGGATTTTCGCCATCAGAGTTGTCGCGCGCAGAGAATGTCCTCCCACTTCAAAGAAATGGTCCTTAATACCGATCTGCGGATGATTCAGAACACTTTGCCAAATACGTACCAACTGCTCTTCTAGTAGTGTCCGCGGTGCCACGTATGCTGTGCCTCCTTCGAGGCGCGCTTCCGGCGCAGGCAACGCTTTGCGGTCAATTTTCCCGTTTGGTGTCAGCGGGAATTGATCCAGTTGTACGACATATGTCGGGATCATATAACCCGGCAGCTTGGGCTGCAGCATGTTGCGCAGCTCTGGCAAATTCAGCGCATCAGAGGCTACGACATACGCACACAAATCCTTGTCTCCGTCTTCGTTTTCCCAGGCGGTGACGATGGCTTTCTGAATGCCGTCCACGGTCAGCAGCTGTGCTTCCACCTCGCCCAGTTCAATCCGGAAGCCCCGGATTTTGACCTGATCATCCATCCGGCCAATAAAGTCCACATTGCCATCTGGCATCCACCGCGCCAAATCGCCTGTGCGGTACAATCGTTCACCCGCTACATATGGGTTCGCTACGAATTTCTCGGCCGTCAGGTCTGCACGATTCAGGTAGCCTCGTGCCACCCCGGCTCCGCCAATGCACAGCTCACCCAGTACGCCGATCGGCACCGGATTCAGCTGGCTGTCCACGATGTAGAAGCGGGCGTTCAGCCACGCCTGACCAATCGGCACATTGCCGCTGCTTGGCAGCTTCGATAGATCTTCATCGTAGA
>NZ_JAXCHD010000020.1:0-40732 GCF_037027525.1 Paenibacillus sp. 203 | reverse complement strand
AGTACATTAATTACTACAATCACAAGCGCATCAAGTCAAAATTAAAAGGTATGAGCCCGGTACAATACCGAGCTCATGCCCAACTGGTTGCATAAAAATAGTTGTCTAACTTTAAGGGGTCACTTCAATCTGTGGGCTGCTTTTTTCCTATGAGAAGCAACCAAATTAGATCCTCTATTTAAGCTTTGTGTTACCTGGATATAGACCGTATTCCTTAGTCAGAGCGGTCTATTTCTTTTTCACGTAGGTAAGCAATGCCAGAATAAACATGCCAAACCCCTGATCATCAAGGAAATCGCGTCTTTAACCTCCATGGGCATCACTTCCCTTCGGGGAGACTAGCCGACCGCCCTTTTAGCCGTATGTTGTACTGGCAAAGTATATCATAAAACAATCGCTTTTAAGATTGAAAATGCTTAAATGCGTAATTGTGGTAACAAATGACCCGACTAAGATAGACATTATCTTAGCCGGGTTATTTTACGACGGCAGCGCCTTGACATCCTGAACAGGCATTCACTATAATTCAGATAGAAATCGCTTCCACTTTTCTTTTTATTTATTCTGTGGAACCGGTTCCTTGAAATGTGTAGCTAAGTCTCATTCACTGTTTATGAATGTAATCTCTAAATAAGGTGGCATCGTTATGTTTAAATGGTTGAAAAAGAAGGCGGCTCCTCGTATTGAACAATTTGACATGGTAGCACCAATCAAGGGAAAAGTGGTTTCCCTTGAAGAGGTTCCAGATCCTGCGTTCTCCACGAAGGCTATGGGGGAAGGTATCGCTATTCATCCGACTGAAGGTAAAGTGACTGCTCCTTTCGCGGGTAAAGTGGTCCACGTGATGGAGAAAAGTAAGCATGCTCTAATCATTGAGCATGAATCCGGTGTACAAATTTTGATACATGTCGGGATTAATACAGTTTCCCTCAAAGGACAAGGGTTTAACCCTCACGTTCAAACAGGAGATAACATTAAAGCAGGGCAATTACTGATGGAGTTTGATCTAGACGCGATTCAACAGGGTGGCTTGCCTGTAATTACGCCGGTAATCGTTCCAGACGGGCAAGAGATGATCAGTCATGTGGAAATCTTGGAAGGTACATCCGCCTCTTCAGAGGTACCCGTATTAAGAGTTCACTTAAAAGCCTAGTCTCATTCAGAAAAGACTAACCAGTAATTCCTGGTTAGTCTTTTCTTTAGATGATTCACTGACTGGTCAAGGATCGGGTATGACCATGTGATCAAAAGCTAGGTTCACATATTTCAGATATCCGCTGATTACAATTGCCTCCGTACAGCCCTCCATGAAAGCAGATCACTTTTTTAATATCATATGGCAGCAGGTTTTTAAGAGATTCTTTGGCCATATTGAAATCACAGCAGTATTGCGGGTCTGGAGCCAATAATTTGCCGCTTACCACGCGTAGAGCATCTCCTGCAATCAGGGTTTGACTGGATTTATGATAGAAACTTAGGTGTCCTGGTGTATGTCCAGCAGTATCTATAACTACGATCCCCCCACAGAAGGGTAATTCCTCTCCGGCAACGATGGTGGAGTTTACAATAGCCTTTGGGGGATTTTCAAGTGTACGCCGGAATGCGTGTCTCCACTCTACCGGAACGGATTCGGGCATGGCGCTTACAGCTTGATCTATTGCTTCTGGAGTCAGCTTTATAAGCTGTTGTTCTCCCTGTATATAAGGCTTTTCGATAGAACTGGCTAATACTTGAACTGGGGATGAAGAAGCCCGGATTATATCTGCTAAACTGCCGATATGATCAAGATCTTGGTGTGTTATTAATATGAAGGTAAGTTTATGGATTGTTAATCCGGTGCCTAGAATAGCCTCATGCAAAAGTGAGAGTTGCCCGGGGTAAGCCGTATCAACTAAAATCATGTTATCTTCGTCCCACATTAAAGTGGGGTGAATACTCTCTATACTTCCCATAATGTTAGCAGAAACCTGGAGCATGTGTATTCCCTTGTCTAATTGCATCGAATCCCTCCCATAAGAGTTGATGTAATACCAAGGAATCGTATCATGAAATATAAATATGTAAACATATATTATATCACAAAAATAATTATTTGTAAATACATAGAATTTTAAATTTGTGTGACAGTTAGGAGTGATGACGTGAAGAAAATTTATTTTGTCAGACATGCCCAAGCAACAGGACAGGAACCAGATGCCCGACTTACCGATGAGGGTACCCGACAAGCTGAGTTGTTAGTTGATTTTATGGAGAATGTAGGTGTGGAATATATTGTGTCCAGCCCGTGGAAACGGGCCGTGCGAACCATTCAGCCCTTGGCTGAACGGAAACAGTTGCAGGTGTATACTGATGTACGTCTTCAAGAACGGGTACTTAGCCATGAGCATTTGGACCATTGGCTGGACGTGCTGGAACAGACCTATTTGGACGAGGACTTGAAGCTGGAGGGAGGGGAATCATCCCGTGAAGCAGTAGATCGAGGAATCCAGCTTGTTCAGGAGCTTATAGAGCGGGCGGAAAAAACGGTTATCATTGTAACTCATGGAGCTTTACTATCTCTTCTCATTCGACATTACGATCCGCAGTTTGGGTTTGAGGACTGGAAAAAGATTTCGAATCCCGACGTGTATTTGCTAGAGCTGAAAGAAGCAGAAGCCAAGATTCACAGAGTGTGGAATACGGGTTGAAATGAATAAAGCACGTTCACCATAAGTGCAGAATGGAATCGAAAGGGGAGGCGCATGTTGAATGCAAACCGTTTTTTAGAATTAGAAAAGGCGTTGTTTCAAGCTTGGTCTTTGGAGTCTAGTTCTAAATGGACAGCAAATAATCCTGCGGCTGGACAATGTGGTGTCACAACGCTTGTCGTTCAGGACAGGCTTGGCGGCGATATTTTGAGGACATGGCTGGATAGTGGCTGGCATTATTACAACCGCATTGGTGAGGACATTATAGATTTTACGAGGTCGCAATTTTCAATCTCTCCACAATATCAGGATGTATACTCCAACCGGGAGGAGGCTTTTTCGGACACCAATGCAGAGCAGTATGCAGCCTTAAGTCGGAGATTAAAGGAATTTCTAAACGAAGAAGAATAAGGGGATTTAAATCTGGATGCAGTCATAAAGACGTGATTTTTGAACCTGATCCAATGGAAGGTACTTTTTGTTGCCCAATATACATTAAAGAGCTGAGTAATCAGTAAAATTCTTGAAGATAAAAGCTGTATTTACGTTATAAAATGGGCTATACTGAGGTAAGAATAGTAAAGGAGTCGTGCGCTAACACGACTCCAGTATACAACCACTGCTTAAAGAGCAGTCGGCAGTAGGGTCCAACAATAGACCGTTACCCTGGATCGGGGCGGTCTATTTCTTTTTCATGTAGGTAAGCAATGCCAGAATGAACATGCCGAACATGATCATCAAGGAAATTGCGTCTTGAGATATTAATTACTTAATTACGTATTTTCTTGGAGAGTACTATAAAATAAACTCTAATGCAGCCAATGACCGGGAATGCTTAGAGAAGGGGGCAGTTTGGTTTTACAATTGCCCTTAGCCGAATTTAATTGCGCCTGTGTAAGAAAGATACTTCCTTCCAGATTAGCCCCACTTAAATCAGCATCTCTAAAATCCGTACCGATCAAGTCTGTCATTCTCAGATCAGCCTCTCGCAGATCAGCAGCAATAAGTAAAACTCCTCTCAGGTTGGTACCTCTAAGATTAGCGCCTCTCAAATTGGCCCCGATAAGGTCTCTACTCCTGATTTTTTTACTATATTTATTGTGCTCCACGTTTTTCTTAACTTTTTCTCGTACTAACTCACTTGTTTGTAAAAGTAAATCATTGACTAACGCCCTATGGGTTGGTACATGAAGATTTATGAGGGATTTTGGATCTTGATCCGTAAGCTGCTCGGTTTTCGCCATAGCTTTTTGTAAGTCTGTATAGATGGGTTGAGTTTCTTTTAAGTTAAGGGCTTCATTGAGGTAATAAAGCATTTCATGAAGCTGTTGCATGATGGGAAATATATTGAACATTTCCTCAGCTATTGCCGGATCGTCTCGCCAGCTTTTTCCCTTGTATGTAACTTGGGAAACTTTTTGACCTGCTCCAAAGCAATCATATACCGTACAGCCTCGCAAGCCGTTGTTTCTTAGATTCTTATGAATATCACAACGATAATCCGCATTGAGGTTTTGACAAGGAGTTCCTCCATCCTTATTAAAAGAAAAATCAGCTGATTTTGCATAAGGCAAGGCTACACAGCATAAACCAAAACATTGTTCACAATTTGCACTATACAATAAACACACATCCTTTTACTGGCACCTATTAAACATAATATTACCAAAAAAAGATGGAGCATGGTCTATTGTTTTTTCGTAGACTTCTAGAGTCTGCTGGATCGTTTAGAGAAGAAATCTAGTCTTTTGCCAGGTTCAATTGCCATGAGACTCCGTATTTATCTTCAACCCACCCAAATTGTTGGCTTACGGGAGAGGCTTCAAGGGGCATTAGAACTCGGCCTTCCTGAGATAGCTGGTCAAACACGCTATGGATTTCTTCTTCCGAATCACAAGTGACGAATAGCGATAGAGCTGGGGTAAAAGGGTGTTTGTCCTGATGGTTATAGTCTATAGCCATAAAAGTCTGCCCTTTGAGGTTGAATACGGCATGTAACACGGTCCCATCTTCCTGATGAAAAATGCTCATGATACCAGACGGCTTAAATACAGAGGTATAATATTGCATGGCTTCTTCTGCTTGACCGGAGAACATGAAAAATGTTGTGATTTTTGGACTGGAATCATGCATGAGATCAACTCCCTAGATTGTATCGTAGATGATAACATCTTTCCTCTTTTTTAATAGAAATATTCAGCATTAGAGAAGTGCTTCATGAAGACGTACACACGTGAAAGGAGAAAGACAGGATAATGGACGCGACAGCAAGACTTATGGATATGTTCGGCTCAGCTAAGAAGCTGGATGCCAGCATCATTTCTGCCTATATGGATGTGGTTGCCCGATATGGGACAGTGGAGGATGCGTGGGAGTTATATAGGCTTTTTGTAGAAGATCCCCATCATTATATCCGGGGGTTGCTCCTCCAGCCGATCATGAGATGCGGGGATGTTACTTTGGCGCAGGATATGTACGAGCGTTACGTCCGAAATCAGGCATCCCCAGAACATATACCTGACGGTGTGCTGTATGCGCTAGGTTATTTGGGTTATGTGGAGGTTGCTGCTGATCTCGTCGCTTTGGTGAACGGACCGTATGGAGCTGTGTCTGTGGATGCCTGTTTGGGACTGGTACATCTTCCATGCGAAATGTATCGTGAGAAACTGGCGGCTGAATTGGAAAAAGCGCTGGATCAGAATTTGTTTAATGAATTCTTACCTCTGTTAAGCTTCAAATGCACGACTGAAGATATGATTCCGCGATTGGTACATTGGGGAGAGCAACATGCTTCCGTAGACTGTAATGCAGGAATTATTGCTGGAATCGCATTGTTTGGAGAAGGGCAGAAGGAGACGATCCGATCTATCCTGTGGAATCCGTTTTGGGAGGCTCATGGAACGGCTACAGGCAGTTGTGTGTGGTCTTATTTTGCTATGCAGCATGTAGGACTAACCTTTAGGGAGCTTGTTCAGGATATAAAAAGCTACGATACATCCAAAAAAGATGTACAGACATTGGAATACCGTTTGGACGTGCTACATGAGATGTTGGAACTAAAGCTAAGCTATACAGCCCGACCGATCCGGTTCGCTCGCAGCAATGAGGAATCATTTGGTCAGCTATATAGCGATTTGTTTAGCTGGTCTAACGAACATCACGATGACTCTATTATAGGCTGGATGAATGAACAGTTGGGGGTTGAGCACCGACTACTGGAACGGTATTATGAGCTAAGGAAACGAATCGAGATTAAAATGGTGCATGAAATTGAGCTGGAGCATGTTCAGAAAGGGAGTTAATCGTATCAGGAAATAAGAATTTTTGATGTAAAAGGACGAAATGGCGGAGTTTGGCGGCGATATGGGGATTCGCCCAGTCCGCGGGCTGATGTCCCGCATAGGATACATCAGCCTAGAACACAAGGAGTGAAACACATGTCTTTACTGCCACAAGTTCCTTTCGGAACGCAACCGGGTACTCCGGGTCCTTTCACGCCGTCAAGTCCTTCGATTCCACAATTTCCTGATATGCAGGATTCGTTCCCATCTCCGATAGGTCCGCCACCAGGCCCAGGGCCTTTTTCGCCACAGCCGTTCTCACCGCCGCAGCAGGGGCCATTCGGTCCGCAAGGTGGGCAGCAAACTCAAGCACCAACTTCCCCACCACCGCAATTTACGCCACCCAAGCCGCTGGTTTCGGCGTATGCGGTTGACCCTGGAGCCATCTTTGGTTGTTTGTTCCGCAACACGTTTGTATGGCTGACGAACGGAGAGCGTTTCTGGATGTACCCTGTCTTTGTAGGCAGGACATCCGTAGCGGGTTTTCGGTGGAGTGGACGTTTTTGGTTTTATTATGGTGTAGACACTAACCGTATTGAGTCGTTTAGCTGTTATTGGTAATAGCGCAGCTTTAGGGAAGAGCGGGGCTTAACGGGATGATGGCTGATGGCACTGTCAAGAGAGGTAAATGGGCACATGAGGTAAAGTGAAGCGAAAATAAAAAGACTGAGAGAGCGCTCATCGCGTTCCCTCAGTCTTTTTTGCTATTCCATCCACCAACGTTTAAAATTGCCCCACCATGATTTCTTTTCGGCTTGTCGCTCCGCTTGGTCAGTTGGTGTTGATGCCGGTGGGTTATCTTGCCCCGACAGCGTCTCCTTCGGCTCCGTGCCGCTGACAAATACCTCCAGCCGCTTATCCGGGCTGTCCGGTGCAGCCAGTTTGCCGCTGGCCGGATCAATATAAGCGCTGACTACGCCGTCGGGGATAGGAAAGATTTTGGGCGGCACATTCTCCAGCGCTTTCTCCGTATATTGCGCAAAAATCGGAGCCGCCCGTCGGGCATCCTGTGTGCTGATGTCCTTGCCCTTGTCATAGCCAACCCAGACAGCGGTGGATAGTTCGGGGGTAAAGCCGACCATCCACGCATCGGTGTTGGTCGTGCCGCTCTTGCCGGCAACCGGGCGCTTGATCAGCTTCGCGACCCGGTTGCCGGTGCCGCCTTCTTCGAACACGCCTTCCATGAGGCGTGTGAGGACATAGGCGGAGGCGGGCTTCACCACCTGCACGGGCGCGGCTTGGGGCGCTTCGTACAGCGACCGCCCGGCCGCATCGGTGATGCGCAGCACTGCTACCGGAGCCACCTTTTGCCCGCCGCTGCCGATGACCGAGAAGGCGGAGGCCATCTCGAACGGGCTGACGGGTGACACACCCAGCGCCAGCGAGGGTACGGGCTTGAGCTCGCTTGTAATGCCCATTTTGCTGGCGAGGTCCATGACCTTGTCCGTTCCCACCTTCAAAATGGTGCTAACGGCATAAATATTATCGGACGCCGCAATTGCGCGCCGAAGATCAATTTCGCCCAAATATTTGTCTCCAAAATTTTTGGGCTTATAGGTCTTGCGGTTGTTATCGTAGTGGAACAATGTCGGTCGGCTTTCGAACTTGGACGTACTCGTCAAATCGCCGGAATCCAGCGCGCTCAGATACATAATCGGCTTGAAGGCTGAGCCCGGCTGCCGGGTTGTGGCCAGCGCATGATTATATTGATTCCCGACATAGTTCGTTCCGCCGACCATGGCCTTGACATGTCCGTTGCGCGGGTCCATGGAGATTAACGCGGTTTCCAGTCCGTTGCTGTTCTTCATGCCTTCGTTTACAGCCGCCTCGGCTGCCTGCTGCATGTGCATGTCTAGCGTGGTATAAATACTCAGTCCGCCATGCTCGAGCACCCCTTCGCTAATCCCAAGTTGATGAGTCGCCAGCTGGCGGACGTAATCGCGGAACCAGGGAGCGGTTTCCACTGTCCGGCGCTGGCTCTCGGGCCGCAGGGCCAGCATTTCCTCATAGGCCTTGGTGGCTTCGGCCGGAGTAATCTTGCCGATGAGCGCCATGGAGTCCAGTACAATTTTCTGCCGATCCTTTGCATTTTTCATATGATTATACGGTGAATAGTAGGTCGGTCCTTTCGGAATACCTGCTAACAGGGCGCTTTCGGCCAAATCCAGCTCTTTTGCGGATTTACCGAAATACATTTGCGAAGCTGCTTCAATGCCATAGGCGCCGTGACCATAGTAAATTTCGTTCAAATACATTTGCAGCAGCTCATTCTTGGTGTACTTCATTTCAAGCTGTGCGGTATAAATGGCCTCCTTGGCTTTGCGCGTCCACGTTTTCTCATGAGATAAGTACAGATTGCGTGCAAGCTGCTGAGTCAGCGTGCTGGCCCCTTGCGACATATCCCAGCGGGTCAGATTAACGATTACCGCCCGGCCCAGACCTTTAAAATCAAAGCCAAAATGATCGTAAAACTTCCGATCTTCCACAGCCAGGGTAGCTGCAATCAAATCGGGTGAAATGTGATCAAGCTGGACCGGAATGGATTCCTTGCCTCCAGCAGAGAAAGTGGCGATGACTTGTCCCTGACTATCGAGCAGACGTGAATTCCTATCCGTATCCGCGAGCGGAAGGCTGGTCGTGTACAAATAGGCGAGCAGGATGCAGGCGGCGATGACCGTCAGAATAGTGAGAGACATCAGTCCTTGAAAGCATCGAAGCCACAGCGGTTTACGCTTGGGGGATCGCCCGGTCGTATCGGTCATCATGCCACCTCCTTCCATAGTTGATGTTCTCAGTATAGTCAATCCGAAAGCGTCTATTCATCAGATACACACACGTGTCTATTTTAAACAAGATTAAATCTCCAAATTGCTTTTGCAGTCCATTCAGGTATCACTTATAATGCAAAAAGTGTGAAATTCCAATGCGTTTGGTACAATAAATATAGCAAACTCGGCGTTTGCGTGTTGCTGATATAAGGAAAGTCAACGTTTATGCTACCGGATTGCCGGACACATACTTTGATCAGAAAGAAGGTTGGAATGATGGACTTGTGGTTTACGGAGAAGCAGACTCCCTCTTTCGGTATTACAGCAAAAATCAAACAAACCTACGTCTCTGAGAAAACGGATTTTCAGGATCTGGCTATGATCGAGACAGAGGAATTCGGCAATATGCTTGTTCTGGATGGCATGGTGATGACAACGGTTAAGGATGAATTTGTGTATCACGAAATGGTAGCACATCCGGCCTTGAATACACATCCGAATCCGAAAAAAGTTTTGGTTGTGGGCGGTGGCGATGGCGGCGTTATTCGTGAGGTCATCAAGCACCCTGAGGTAGAAAAGGCGGTATTGGTTGAGATCGACGGTAAGGTGATTGAATATTCCAAAAAATATTTGCCTGAAATCGCAGGGAAGCTGGACGAGCCTAATGTAGAAGTGCTAGTCAATGACGGATATATGCACATTATTGAACACAAAAATGAATACGACGTCATTATGGTCGATTCGACGGAGCCGGTAGGTCCGGCAGCCCCGCTGTTCGAGCGCGGGTTTTACCAAGGTATTTTTGAGGCGTTGAAGGAAGACGGCATTTTCGTTGCGCAAACGGATAACCCTTGGTTCAAGGCAGACCTGATTCAGAAGGTCAACAAAGATGTGAAGGAAATTTTCCCGATTGTGCGTGTGTATGGTGCGAACATTCCGACCTATCCGAGTGGTCTTTGGACATTCACGTTGGGGAGTAAGAAGTATGATCCGCTCGAAGTAGACGAGACCCGAATTCCAGAAATGGACACCCGATATTACAGTCCGCGTCTACACAAAGCGGCGTTTGTACTACCTAAGTTTGTAGAAGATTTAACGAAGTAAACATTTTAAAAAGCGCCTTAGTGGTCTTTATTGCCTGTTTTTGGGTGGGAAAGAGCGCTATAGGCGCTTTTTTGTGTTGGATAAGATTTGAAAAAGGGTATAAAAGCATACTGGACACTGGATTTCCTTTTAAGATAAAAGAAGGAAATTTAAGGGTGTGTGTAGAATATACAAAAAACCAGACATTTAACAGATTTGTAATGTCAACAGGGACGGTTTGGTTATGGAAATACATAAATCGGCGATGTACCAAAGAGGGGGAAACTTTTTTGATCAGACGCTCTTTTTATTACCTGTGGGGGTCTCAGACAATCTCCAACGTAGCAGATATCATCTACATGTTGAGTGTAGTGGTATTGGTGTTTAGTTCAAGTAATTCATTAATGACGACTATTTTAATTCCGTTGTTCCGATTGTCTGCCCAAGTACTTAGTGGGCTCGTTGCACCGATCGTCCTTGGCCGATTTCAGCTAACGCGCGTGTTGCTATTTTCCCAGTTTGGGCAGTTTGTCATTTTTACGCTGCTGCTGCTTTATTTGTGGATCGTACCTGAGCAGAGGTCGTTTCTATTTATTTTTGTGATGGTGTTTGGTATGTCTTTTCTGGATGGCTGGACAAATCCCGCGCGTAATGCGCTTGTACCCCGTTTGGCTACGGGTGAAGGACTAATGCGGGCCAACGGCATGGTAGCGGTCAGTGATCAGGTGGTCAAGTGTGCAGGCTGGGCGTTGAGCGGAATTATTGTGGCTTGGCTGGGTTCCCTGAATACGCTTGTGATCGCATCCTGTTGTTATCTTGTGGCTGTAACTGTCACGTCCTTCATCCGTGATCCGCTGGATCAGAAGGAATTAAGTCTTGAAGCTTCGGATTCCTCAACAAATCTAGTAGAACCTGCAAAGGGAAAGGAAAAAAACTCCCATTGGAAAGAGCTTGGGGAAGGCTGGAAAATCATTTGGCATAACCGTCGTATTCGTTCTCTGATGATCGTCGATAGTGTGGATAGTATTGGGGGAGTCTCCTGGCTCGGCGTATTTATTTTGGCGTACGTCAGCCAAGTGCTGCATCGGGATGCAAGCTGGTGGGGCTTTATGAATGCATCCTTTTTCTCGGGCACAATTTTGGGTGGATTGATTGTCGTCGGTTTGGTGAAGCGCTTGCAAAAGAACAGCTTTTTGTACATGCTCGGAGCGTTGCTGGTGTATGTACTGATTACAATTGTATTCGCGCTGAATACAATCCCTGTTGCTGCGCTTATTCTTTTTGCTGTATCAGGTTTACCTGTTCAAATGGCAGGGATTATTCGCCGCACTTTGCTGCAAACCAGTGCATCGGCAGCTCAGCTGCCCAAAGTGATGGCGGGAATTGATGTGATTACAAATCTCGCTTTCGGTCTGTCCTTGTTATTTATGGGCTGGTATGCAGACCGTTTCGGTATGGTGCAGGTGTATTTGTTGGCTGCGATTATGACGACCATTGCTATCTTGATCGGCTGGTTGTACCGCAGGGATTTTCAGGAAAGTGAGCAAATGGATCATCCAACCGCTACGGGGGCAGGCATTTGAGCTTTGTTTCTTCCTGTGTCACAACAAAAAAAGCCGATTGCATAAGAGCAACCGACTTTTCCCCTTAACCCGCAGTGTTAGGCTGTAGTGAACTGGCTGTTATAGAGCGAGGCATAATGGCCGCCGCTGGCAAGCAGTCCCTCATGGGTACCGCTTTCCACGACATCGCCGTTTTTCATGTATAAAATCAAATCCGCTTCGCGGATGGTCGATAGTCTGTGGGCGATCACAAAGCTGGTGCGTCCGGTAATCATTTTCATAAATGCTTTTTGGATACGCGCTTCTGTCAGGGTATCTATGCTGCTGGTGGCTTCATCCAGGATCAGCATAGGTGGATCGACGAGGATCACCCTCGCGATGGTGAGCAGCTGTTTTTGGCCTTGCGACAGGCTGTCGCCTGACCCGCTAATGACCGTATCGTAGCCATGAGGCAGTCGCTTGATGAAGCTATGCGCATTGGCAGCTGTTGCAGCTGCGATGACTTCTTCATCCGTGGCCTCTGGCTTCCCGTAAGCGATATTGTCCCGAATGGTCCCGCTGAACAGCCATGTATCTTGAAGCACCATACCAAAGTTAGTCCGTAGGCTGTCCCGGCTCATGTCGTTGATATTCACCCCGTCGATGGATATCGAGCCGCTGTCTACATCGTAAAATCGCATGAGCAGATTGACGAGTGTGGTTTTGCCAGCTCCAGTCTGCCCGACAATGGCCACACGAGTGCCTGGCTTTACCTCCAAACTAAAGTTCGTAATGAGCGTACGTTCCGGGTTATAGGAGAATTTGACATGATCAAAAAGAATCGTGCCTTTGCTGTGCTCCAGCTGTACGGCGTTCGATTTTTCGGGCTGCTCTGGCGGTGAGTCCAAAATAGCAAATATGCGCTGAGCAGAAGCCGTAGCTGCCTGGAACTGGGTCAGCACACCCGTAATTTCATTAAAAGGCTTGGCGAACAAATTGGTATAAATCAGAAAGCTCGACAATCCGCCTACCGAGATCCCACCCAAAATAATGGAGATACAGCCAATCATGGCGGTGACTGAAAAAGTCATGTTGTTCACCAATCGGGTAGAGGGGTTGGACAGTGATCCGTAAAACTGCGATTTCACTCCGGCTTGATACAATTGTTCGTTTCTGGCCGAAAATTCCTCAAGCGAGCGGTTTTCATAATGAAAAGCGGTAACTACCCGTTGCCCGCCGATCATTTCTTCCACATAACCGTTCAGGCTTCCTAAAATTTTGGCCTGTTCGCGGAACATACGCTGCGATCTTGTGGTAATGAACCGTGCTACGCCATATGTGATCGGGGCAGACACCAATACGACCAACGTCATGATCGGACTGATATACAGCATGAGTACAATGGAGCCTATAATCGTAATAATCCCGGTAATCAATGTGGAAAAGCCCTGTAGTAATCCATCCGACACAGCATCCATATCGTTCACAAAACGGCTAATGCTGTCTCCTTGTGGATGAGTGTCATGAAAGCTTAATGGAAGGATATTAAAATGATCAAATAACTCCCGCCGCATATCATTTACGGTCTGATAAGCAATACGGTTCGTCAAATACGTGAGCAGCCAGCTAAATAGACTGCCTACAACATATACAATGCCTAATCCAGCTAGAATCTGCGCAATACCTTTAAAATCTACTACTCCCTTATCCACCATATGGTCGATAGCCTGACCAATCATGTAGGGTCCGATCAGACTGGCAAGCACGCTGAGAACTGCACTGACGATGACCCAACATGTTGTTGTTTTATATTGACCCACATAGGTTAACAATCTTCTCCAGGTTTCCTTGCCACTCATTGGTCTACCTCCTGCGTTGAGAGCTGGGAATGATTAATTTCCTGATATACATCTGAGCTGCTCATCAACTGTTCATGTGTGCCGATACCAACAATCCGTCCCTCATCAAACACAATTATTTTATCAGCATGCTGTACGCTGCTTACTCGTTGCGAGACCAACAGGACGGTCATGCTGGTGCTATTTTCCCGTAGCGATTTACGGAGGGCGGCGTCGGTTGCAAAATCGAGTGCGCTTGAAGAGTCATCCAAAATGAGGATTTGCGGATTGCCGACAATAGCTCGGGCAATGGTAAGTCGCTGCTTTTGTCCTCCTGACAAATTAAGCCCCCCTCGGGTGATCGGAGCATCGAATTTCTCCGGCAGGTTGGAAATGAACTCATCCGCTTGCGCGATTGCTGCTGCTTGAGCGACTTCCTCATCGGTGGCGTGTTCATGCCCCCAACGGATATTATCCGCTATAGTACCAGTGAACAGCAGTGCCTTCTGAGGGACAATTCCGATTTTCTGCCGCAATTGCTCGAGCTTATATTGCCGAACGTCGATGCCATCAACCTGCACACGACCCTCTACCGCATCATAGAAGCGGGGAATAAGATTCACAAAGGTGGATTTCCCAGAACCTGTTCCTCCGATGATGCCGACCGTTTCACCGGGATAGATGTTTACCACTATATCGCTCAGTGCCAGTTGTCCTGTCTTATTGTATCTAAAGGAAACATGATCAAAAGAGATGGCTGGTACAGCGCTATGCTCACTTGCTCCCTCCCTGTCTATAGATGTAGAAGTAGCAGCAGTGTCGGAAATCGAAGCTTGCGTGTCTAGGACCTCCTGAATACGCGCTGCTGAAGTGGCAGCTTTGGTGAACAAAATAATTAAATTGGTTACCACAATCAGAGCCAGTAAAATTTGCGTAATGTAATTAATAAAGGCAATAATCTCCCCTTGTGTAAGAGATCCATATTGGATATGGATACCGCCGATCCACAGGATAGCAATAATAGCTCCGTTCACCACCAACAAGGTGGCGGGGCTTAGCAAAGCAGAAATACGTCCGACACGAATAGCAGTCTGGGTCAGGTCATCTGAGGTGGCATTGAACTTTCCTCGTTCAGCTCCTCTTTTAGCAAATGCACGTATGACCCGTACGCCTGTAAGATTTTCGCTAAGTACCAGAGCGATTTTATCGAGTTTTTTCTGGTATAGCCGGTACAGGGGAGAAGCCTTCGTAATGACAACATACAGAATCAAAGCCAGAATCGGTGTAGCCGCCAACAGCACCAAAGCAAGGCGGAAGTCCAGAATCATGGACATGATAATCGCCCCGATACAAATAAAAGGAGCACGAATGACCAAACGAATCAACATCGCTACAGCTGTTTGCAGCTGATTGACATCATTCGTAATCCGGTTGATGAGCGAGGGTGTACCGAATTTATCGAGATCAGCATAAGAAAACGAAGAAATATGCTTAAACATCGTATTGCGCAGCGTAGTTCCGAATCCTTGAGAGGCACGAGCTGCGTAAAACTGACACACTAATGAACTGCCAAAGCCCAGTATAGTCATGAGTAACATCAAAAGACCCATCTGCCAAACATAATGGGTGTCTCCTTTACCTACGCCATGATTGATCATTAAAGCAACCATCGTAGGCAGCAATAGTTCCAGGATGGCCTCAATCAGTTTAAACAGAGGCCCAAGAATCGTTTCCTTTTTATAGGGTTTCAAAAAAACAGCAAATTTCAGCAAATAAACCATCACCTAACCTGAATAATGTATATAGCCTCATGCCGCAATAGCATAACTGAATTTGATTATGGCATATCCCAAACCATATGAATAATATTTAATATATATTAGAGGTATAGGTTTTACATATATCAGTACCGGAGGTCCAAAATGATGGAATTGAGACATCTCAAGTATTTTTTGGTGATCGCAGAGGCCGGACAGATTACAGCGGCAGCCAAAAAGCTGCAAATCGCGCAGCCTCCCTTAAGTCAGCAGCTCATGCAGCTAGAGGAAGAGCTTGGTGTAAAGCTCGTGCATAGAGGCTCACGAAGCATCCAATTGACGGAGGCCGGCATCATTTTACAGAACAGGGCCAAGCAGATTTTGGAGCTGACAGATGCCACGACAAGAGAGATAAACGATTTTGCCATGGGGATGAAAGGTACGCTCACCATTGGAACGGTCTCCTCCTCTGGGGCAACGCTGATGAAAGACAGGCTTTCCGAATTTCATAAAACCTATGCGGGTGTAAAATTTGAAATTCATGAGGGAAATACGTTCATGATTCTCGATCTTTTGAACAAAGGAATTGTCGAGGTCGGTATCGTCAGAACCCCTTTTAATACTACCGATTTAGGGTGTAGATATGCGTCCACTGAGCCGATGATAGCTGTGATGACAGAAGAATATGACTGGAACCCCGAACAGAAGACCATTTCATTGTCTGAGTTGAAGAACAGGCCGCTCATCGTATATCGCCGCTTTGAACAATTGATCCACGATACCTGTATGAAGCATGGCTTTGAGCCAAATTTCTTTTGCAAAAACGATGATGCTCGCACCACGCTTCACTGGGCTAATGAAGGGCTGGGGATCGGTATGATTTCGCGGTCTGCGTTGTCACTCGGAAGCAATAACCAGTTAATCGTTAAGGAAATTATGTGTGAGGAATTGCATACGCGTGTGGCGGCTGTCTGGCTGAAGGATAAATACATGTCTTCTCTAGCCTCTCGATTCATCGAAAGTTTTAGCCAAGCATCCGATGGAGCTGACTTAAGGTAGCTGAATTTTTTGGATGAAAGCATCTTTTTGTAAAAACTCATTTGAATTGCAATCGGGAACTGGATATAGTAGTACAGTAGGATAGCAATAGAATGGAGTTTGAATACATGCCACATAATGCAAAGGTCCGAATCCGTCTTCATAGTCATCATGACGGAGAAGATGTGGTACAGGAACTTCCCGGAGAAGCGATCGTGCGTGGGAAGCATCTATATATAAGGTACGATGAGCCGCAAGAAAGTCCTGAGGGCGGTACGACACGGAACACAGTCAAAATCGGATCGGATGAGCTAAAGCTGATTCGTCACGGTGAGGTACAATCAGAGCAGTCGTTTGCGCTGGGACGCAGGTTGCCTGGATTTTACCGCTCGCCTTATTTAAACCTGAACATGTCTGCGCATACGCAGAAGCTCGATATTCGGATGGATGGTTTCACCGGACATGTGAGCTGGACCTATGATCTGTACGTATTTGAGGATTTCTCGGGGCATTTTGCCATCAGTTTGCATATACAGGAGGAGCAATAATCATGACAAGCAATCCACTGGAACTTATTAATCAAAAGGTGACTTCAGCAATCGAAGCGGCAGTGCTGGCTACCGGAATCGTGAGCCGCGAAGAGCTGCCGACCATTACGCTGGAGGTGCCAAAGGACAAGTCACACGGTGATTTGGCTACCAACGCTGCGATGCAGCTCACCCGCATTGCGAAGAAGAACCCACGGCAAATCGCTGAAGATTTGATCGCGAATATGGATTTAGCTTCCGCTTCTATTGAAAGTGCGGAAATCGCTGGACCGGGCTTTATTAACTTTCGCCTGAACAAGAGCTACCTGTATGCAGTCATTGGACAAGTGCAGGAGCAGGGGGCAGATTACGGGCGTATACAGGAAGGTGCAGGCAAAAAGGTACAAATCGAGTTTGTCAGCGCCAATCCGACAGGTAGCCTTCACTTAGGTCATGCACGTGGTGCAGCCGTAGGGGATGCTCTCTGCAACGTGCTTGATTTTGCCGGATACAAAGTAACTCGTGAATACTACATTAATGATGCGGGCAACCAGATTTACAACATGAGCCGCTCTATTGAAGCGCGTTATTTGCAGGAGCTGGGACAGCCTGCGGAGATGCCGGAGGATGGTTACCATGGTGAGGATATCATCGGATTTGCCAAGGAACTGGTGGCCGAAAAGGGCGATTCTCTGTTGTCCATGGAACCGGGAGATCGCGCAGCTTATTTCCGTGACTACGGTCTGGAAAAGGAACTGAACAAGATCAAGCGCGATCTGGAACTGTTCCGTGTACCTTTTGACTCCTGGTTCAGCGAAACGTCGCTGTATGAAAACGGTGAAGTGCTTAAAGCGCTGAATGAGTTGCGTGACCGTGAGGAGATTTACGAGAAGGACGGAGCTACATGGCTGAATACGACCAAGTACGGTGACGATAAAGACCGTGTCTTGATCAAAAATGACGGTACATATACGTACCTAACCCCAGATATCGCTTACCATCGCGATAAATATGCTCGTGGGTATGACACGATCATCAACATTTGGGGAGCGGATCACCACGGCTACATTCCACGGATGAAGGCAGCAATGGAAGCACTGGGCAATGATCCAGATAAGCTTAAAGTGCTGATTGCCCAAATGGTCAGCTTGTTCCAAAATGGGGAAAAAGTAAAAATGTCCAAACGTACCGGCAAGGCCGTGACGATGGAAGATCTGAT
Organism: Paenibacillus sp. 203; assembly: GCF_037027525.1. Lineage (NCBI taxonomy): Bacteria > Bacillati > Bacillota > Bacilli > Caryophanales > Paenibacillaceae > Paenibacillus > Paenibacillus sp. 203. The sequence goes on along the minus strand of NZ_JAXCHD010000020.1, from coordinate 22,933 downwards.
GGAAGAAGTAGGTGTAGACGCGATCCGTTACTTCTTCACTATGCGTAGCATGGATTCGCACCTGGATTTTGACATGGATTTGGCGATTTCCACTTCCAATGAGAATCCAGTATTCTACGTACAATATGCGCACGCACGTGCATGCAGTGTATATCGTCAAGCCGAAGAGCAAGGTATTGCTGTGCTGCCGTTGGCAGAAGTCGACTTGTCCAAGCTGACGGCTGAACATGAATACGATCTGCTCCGCAAAATCGGCGAGCTGCCGGAAGAAGTATCGGTAGCGGCTGCAAACTTTGCACCACACCGTATGATTCGCTATGTCTACGAGCTGGCTTCATTGTTCCACAGCTACTATAAGGCAGAGCGCGTCATCACAGAGGATGCCGCTCAAACGCAGGCACGCTTGGCGTTGTTTGGTGCGGTGCGCACGACCATTGCCAACGTACTGAAGCTGGTGGGCGTGTCTGCACCAGAACGTATGTAAGCAAACAACTTAACGTAATGACCTTGTAGTCATATAATTAATAATAAAAGGAACCGTTCGTATCACCCTCAACAGGGTGGCGCTTCGGTTCCTTTTTATGTTGGATTAGCTTAGTAGCGTTCCAGTACCAAGTTCGTTTTCAGGGAATCGGCGGGAACCAGCCATCCTTTGGATTGCAGCAGGTTCATCAACTTGGTGCGGTTGCTGGCGGCAACACTGTAATCCGAGGTTTTGAAGGAGATTTCGATAATATGCTCTGTACCTGATCCGTTTGCGCTGCGAATAGGCCATATTTCAACGTCGGTATCCAATCCCTGAAAGCTACCCTCGTATTTACTGACCTGTACAGGACCGCGTACTCTGGAGTCTGCCAAGGTTTGTTTGCCCCAATTGCTGTTTTTCCAGTTTTGCAGCTTGCCCGGAAGATTTTCCTGCAGTTGCTTTAATGCTTGATCTGGGGAAGGCAGAGCCAATCCTTTGGAGGCGTTTGTTTTTTTATCATTGGAGAAGCTTAGTGTTTGCTTGCTGTATCCCCAATCCACCTCAGCCTCATAATTATCATCAGATGCGCTGAACCCTTCTTTATTCGCTTGGGTGAGCGCCGCGTCGATATTTCCATTTGTGACCGTATATCGCTTTTTGTAGGTTAATTCATAATTTTTTTTGTCCTCTTTTTTGCGAAATCTCACGTTCCAGCCCTCGTCATTTAATTGCAATGAGTTTGTATCAAAATACTCGACGCTCAATCGTTGTGCATCGTTGCTAATTTGAAACTCGTTCACGATGCCACTTTTTAATGAGCCATCCGCATTGAGGACCTGAGCCGTATCCAGTAGTAGCTTCACCTCATAGCTTGGTGTGGCATTGGCGGCGGCTTGTACCGGTTCTGCTCCTTTCCATCCTGTTACGAGCAGTACTGCACTCAGAGTTACTACCGACATCAATTTGGTGATACGAAGGCCTGTTTTCATTTCATCCTCTCCTGTTCGTCCGAATAGGTTACACGCTACACTTTACGGGTGTATTGTCAGTCGTATGTCAAAGCAAGAGGGGACTCCGGTTAAAAAATTATATAATTTCTATATGACAGGTAAGATTTAATCTTGGTTCCATGATAAATATTCAGTGAATCTGTGAATGAGCGCCGAGCGATGACGGTCTTTGTTGCTGACCATATAGATGTACCGCTCAACAGACTGCCCCGGGATAGGTCTTACAACCAGTAAGCCCCGCTCAACCTCTGACTGAACGGCAATGCGAGAGACAAAAGAGATGTGTTCTCCCAGCATAACCGCCTGTTTGATGGCTTCCAGTGAATCCAGCTCCAGATAGGAAGGAAGTCGCCGACTCCCACGTTCCAGCCATTTGTCGGTCACATGGCGTGTGCTGGACTCCTTGCCATGTAATACGAAGGAGGAAGAAGCGATAAGCTCAGGCGTCAAATCGGTTTCGTTGGCGAGCGGATGAGTGGGTGAGCAGATGAGTATCAGTTCATCTTCGCCCAAGGATTCTGAGAGTAGCGTTGGGGATTGAAACGGCTCTGCCGAAATGATGCCGAGGTCAATTTCGTGGCGAGCGAGCATGTCCTTGATCACGGGCGCTGTTTTCACAGACAAGGCGATGTGAATGCCCGGATGCTCACGGGCAAAGCGGTGCAGCACAGCAGGAAGCAAGTAGGTAGCGGGTACATAGCTTGCGCCAATACGTATACTTCCCCGCTGGAGCGTATCGAACTCGCGGACGACTCGCTCAGCTTCAGCAGCCAGTGCATTAATTTTGCTGGCATAGTGCAGCAGTGCATTTCCGGCATCCGTCAGGATGATTTTGCCCATACGTGTGTCAAACAGTTTTACTCCGAATTCACGCTCCAGATTTTTCATATGAAAAGTAACGGTGGGTTGCTTTAGGCCAAGAAACTCGGCGACCGTGGTAATTTTATGGTGCTTATTCAGCAGCTCTACAATATGTAACTTTAGAAGACTTAAGTTCACTTAGAATGCCTCGCTTTCAGGTTAATCGAACAATCATGCCTATTTCTATGGGTAGCAGCATCAATCCCCTCTATATAGATTAAATCTATGAGTGTTAACACAATTCATTGAAATAATTAATTTTGTTTTAACTTTCCAATAACACAGGTTGCGAATTCAAGTTTTACACTGGGATCAGTCAGAAGAACAGGCAGGTAATGCGATGAATCAGGATCTATATATTCACGGATTAAGTAAAACCTTCAGCCAAATAACCGCGCTGCATGAGACGAATCTGGTAGTACGACGGGGCAAATTCACAACACTGCTCGGACCGTCCGGCTGTGGGAAAACAACGCTCTTGCGCTTGATTGCTGGTCTGGAGACACCGGATACCGGCACAATCACGATGGGAGAGGAAATTCTTTTTTCGGCAGAACGCAAAAAGGATATTCCCGCCCATCTCCGCCACTTTGGCATGGTCTTTCAGGATTTCGCGTTATGGCCGCATATGACGGTGTTTGAAAATGTGGCCTTCGGCCTGCGTGCGGGCAAGCGAGGGAAAGGGTTCGCCAGCGTACGAGACAAGGAACTGCGGACCGTGGTGCTGGAGGCGCTCGACATGGTCAGATTGTCAGGGATGGAGGATCGGTATCCTCATCAGCTGTCCGGTGGCCAGCAGCAGCGGGTTGCCTTTGCAAGAGCGGTTGCTATCCGGCCTCGACTTGTGTTGTTCGACGAGCCACTCAGTGCGCTGGATGCGGTGCTACGGGAGGAGATGCGCATTGAGATGATATCGCTTGTGCGCGATCTGGGGCTGACCGCCCTATATGTCACCCATGATCAGATCGAGGCCATGTCCATGTCTGATGAAGTGGTTGTTATGAAAAGTGGACATATTTTGCAGACCGGAACACCAGAGGTGATCTACGGTTGCCCAGCTCATCCAGAGGTGGCGAGGTTTATTGGCAAATCCAACTGGCTGGAGTCGGAACGGACACTATTTCGTCCTGAACATGTGCGTTGGGAACAGGAGCAAGCAGATCAGCATGCTTTTACAGTAGAGATCCTGCATGTCAGCTATGTCGGCGATCGTTATGAAATTCGTATACTAGCCGAGAACGGCGAGCAATGGACTGCATATCATTCCAGCCGCTTGCCCATAGGTCAACAAATGCACGTTTGGGTATCACCGCAACACATCCACCAACTTGAAGCATAGGGAAAAGGGGTATATACAAGATGATGAATAGGCATGTTTTTCGTACAGGATGGAAAAAAGGAACGATGCTCGCATTAACCTTGACTTTTGGACTCGCTGTGGCGGGTTGCGGAACAGCTACAACATCCAAGGATGGGGCACAAGCTACTGGATCAGCAGGACAAGCGGAGACGGCATCCACCGATCAGAAGCTGGTGGTCTACAGCGCAGGCCCGGATGGACTGGCGAAAAAGTTGGTAGCAGGGTATGAGGCGCAGAGCGGAGTTAAGGTAGAGTTGTTCCAGGGAACGACAGGGAAAATTTTGGCCCGCATGGAAGCCGAGAAGACGAATCCGGTAGCGGACGTGGTTGTGCTGGCATCGCTTCCGTCTGTACAAGGCCTGAAAAAGGAAGGACTCACGCTGCCTTACCCGGATGCCAAGAATGCAGACAAGCTAAATCCAGACTGGTCCGATAAGGAAGGCAACTACTTCAGTACCAGTGCTTCTGCTCTGGGCATTGCGTATAACACGAAGCTGGTGAAAACACCACCAACTTCATGGGCTGATTTGGCGAAGCCTGAGTACAAGGATCAGGTTAATATTCCCGATCCATCCCTGTCCGGCTCAGCGTTGGATTTTATGACAGGCTATCTGAGCGCCAAGGGCGATGGAGGCTGGACGTTGTTCGAGCAGTACAAGGCTAACGGTGTTGCTATGGCTGGTGCCAATCAGGAAGCGCTGGACCCCGTGATTACCGGAGCTAAAGGTGTAGTCGTCGCTGCGGTCGATTACATGACCTACAAGGCTAAAGCCAAAGGTGAGCCGATTGATATCGCCTATCCGACAGAGGGAACAGTCATCAGCCCACGTCCTGCCGCAATTCTCAAGTCAACGCAGCATGAGCAGAATGCCAAGGCATTTATTGACTATCTGTTGTCGGAAGAGGCACAGAAACTAGTAGCAGATGCCTCCTTACTCCCGGGCCACACGGATGTCAAAGCCGACAAGCGTGCCAACCTGGACGAGATTCCATTGTTGAAAACCAATTGGGAGTGGATGGGTGAGCACGGATCAGACGTGACGGAGAAGTTCACGCAAATGTTCAAGTAAGCCGATGGGAGGCTTATCCGTTAAACACATCAGAGCGTGGTGTCTGACGCTGGCTCTAATCGCGCTTCTTTTCCTGATTGTGATGCCGTTGCTGCAAATCTTTATCCAAAGTGTATATGTTGATGAAAAATTTCAATGGGATGCGCCTTTTCGAACGTTAGCTGCTTCACCATTTGCAGGCGTGCTATTTAGCTCGATTTGGCTAGGCATCTGTGTGATTGCAGGAACGACGGTACTTGCACTTCCGCTAGCCTGGATCATGTCCAACACTCGTCTTGCACACTGGCGCTGGTTGGATGTCGTGTTGCTGATTCCGTTTATGACCCCGCCCTATATCGGGTCCATGGGCTGGATTCTGTTTATGCAAAAAAACGGATATCTGGAGCAGTTGTTCCCGGACCTGCATTTCTTAACGTCGTCCTTCTTCAGCCTTGGTGGCATGGTGATGATCATGAGCCTGCATCTGTTTCCATTCCTGTACCTGTTGCTGCGCGGGGCGCTGGTGAGGATTGGCGGGAGCCTGGAAGAGGCGGGTGCCGTAATGGGCGGCGGCTTTCTGTACAGGTTCCGTCGAATTATTTTACCGCTACTGCTATCAGCTTACGGAATGGGCGCGTTGCTCATTTTCGTTAAAACGATTGCCGAGTTTGGTACCCCCGCTACCTTTGGGCGACGTATCGGGTATGAGGTCATGACTTCGGAAATTCACAAATATATCTCCAGCTGGCCCATAGATTTTGGCAAAGCGACGTCAATGGCCTCGGTGCTGTTAACCGCCTGCCTGCTCATGTGGTATGCGCAGTCGGTGATCAACCGAAAGTTTACGTACAGGCTGGTAGGTGGTAAAGGTTCGCGTCCGTCCCGTCTCCGTATATCCGGCTGGACTACGGGGCTGAGTGTTGCATTTATTCTATTGTTGCTCATTGCGTCCATTGGCATTCCTTATTTTTCAATTCTTTCAGCCTCGACGATGAAGCTGAGAGGAATGGGCCTTGCCTGGGATAATTTGACGCTCGACTCTTACAAGGAACTGCTGTCTTGGGGATCAGAGAGCATGGAGGCGCTCCTGAACAGTGTATTTCTCTCTTTGGGCGCTTCGACGCTTGCTGTGGTGCTGGGCACTTGGTTTGCGCTTGTCATTGGCGGCTCACGCACGAGAATCCAACGGACGGTTGATGCATTTAGCTTGCTTCCGAATACGGTTCCGGGAATTGTTATGGTGGTCGGCCTGATTTTGTGGTGGAACTCGCCGTGGATGCCGATCCCTTTGTATAACACATACGGCATGGTCATTCTGACGTATGTTATCTTGTTTGTTCCTTATACGGTGCAGTATGTCAAAAGCGCCTTTACACAGGTGGACACGGGTCTTTTTCAGGCGGGACAGGTATTTGGCGGACGACCGTCTTACATATTCCGCCGGATTGTACTGCCGCTGATTGTACCGGGAATGCTCGCTGGTTGGATGATGACATTTACGATCGCTTCACGCGAGCTGGTAGGATCGTTGCTGATTTTGCCGCCATCCGTTCAGACGTCTGCAACCTACATATTTGCACAATTTGAGCAGGGACAGGTGTCACTTGGGATGGCGATGGCCGTCATATCGGTCGGAATGACCACACTGCTGCTGATCTTAATCGAAAGCTTAAACTCGCAAAGAAAGTGGAAATGATCATGACCAAGCTTAGGATTTGGGGAGGAGCAGGCGAACATGGCCGCTCCTGCTATGTTTTTGAAGGAACGCAGCATCGCGTCATGCTCGATTGTGGCGTGAAAAAGGAAGGAACCGGACAATATCCGGTTTTTCCGCCGCAAAAGGCGGAGGGACTGACTACTGTATTGCTGTCTCATGCACATGAAGATCATTCCATGGCGCTCCCCTTACTGTACAAGTATGGATACCGGGGAGTGGTCTGGACGACCAAGGCCACCGCTGAGCAGTTAGGCTCCTATTTTCGCTCCTGGCATACTTATGTTGAATCGAGAGGAGCCGACTTGCCATACGACGAACAGGATATCCAATCCATTGCTTATCGCTATCTAGAAGATGAATCGCCAGCAGGAGAATGGCTTGAGGCTTGTCCGGGTGTGAGAATTATGTGGGGACGCAGTGGACATTTGGCTGGTGCAGTGTGGTATGTGGTAGAAATGGAAGGGAAGCGGTTGTTTTTTTCTGGAGATTACAGCCGCGAATCTGAACTTCTTGCTGCCGATGCGCCAGACTTGGGTGTTGGAGAGGGGCTGCATGACCTACCTGAATGGAAGTCAGAGCCCAATCTAGCGGACATATCCATTATGGACAATGCCTATGGCATGGATATAGACCCGCAGCCTGTTAAGCTGGAGCGGCTGAGGGTCGAGATGGAGCGGACATTAGGGTCTGGAGGTCATGTGTTGTTGCCGGTGCCTGCCTTTGGTAGAGGACAGGACATGATCGTATGGGCTAGCGAGCAATTCCCTGAACAGGCAATGATTGTAGAGCACGACATATGGCAGGGATTGAAACAGTTAAACCGCTGGAAAGAATGGCTGCGTCCAGAAGCCCCGGCGCGAATAAAACATGTGCTAAACAGTGACAGGGTCTTCGTGCCTCGTGATGCTGCGGAACGAGTGAGTCTGCTGGAACAGAACCCAACGGTTATTATCATAACAAGAGACGGCATGATGGATTCCCCACAGGCGCGTTGGTACTATCAGTATCTTTCGGATAACCGCAACATGGGGGAGGGTGAAGATAGCGGAGAAAGCATTAGCAACAGTGTTATATTGACCGGACATGCTCCACAGGGTTCTTTTGGCAAACATCTGTTGGAACGTGCGGATGAAAATAACAACTGTGTAGCTCGGCATTTGATTTATAAGGTGCATCAGGGATTATCAGATGTGCGGCAAATGCTGAAGGAGCTGCCTAGCAAACAGGTTGTACTCGTTCATGCGCCGAAGCTGCAGACCGACCTGGTACGAGATGAGTTGATAAGAGAAGGAAATGGTGGATGTGAAGGTCCTGCCAGAAAAGTTCACTCTCTGGAGCCGGGCGCTACACTAGAGGTTTAGTATCACAATATCATTCACTTTGTGCCCTCCTGCATCAATCGGAAGGCATCGACTTCTCCAAGTTTGGTCGAGATAGAGCTACGTCCGGCGCTTTTACGCAGACGGAGCGGTGTGGCGGTACGCTTAAGCAACGCCTTGATTTCTCCAGGCTCCAGTTCCGGTCTCAGTGAAAGGAGAAGTGCGATGCTTCCGGTCACATGGGAAGTAGCCATAGAGGTACCGCTCATTTCGTGATGCTTGCCATGGATCCAGGAGGATGTGATCTTTTCGCCAGGTGCGTACACGTCTACAAATTGCCCCCGGTTGCTGAAAGGCGCGATGCGTCTGTATTTGTCGGTAGCCCCCACTGAAATCGTCTGAGAATAGCGGGCTGGATAGTCAATACTTCGGCGCTTACCCTCATTTCCCGAGGACGCTACAATCACAATGCCGTTATGATATGCTTTATTCACCATATCAAGTAGTGCCTTGCTGCGCGACTTCATACCAAAGCTCATATTGATGATATCGACACGATTTAATACACACCAGTCGATACCAAGGATGATATCGGAGACGTAGGCGGCTCCATTATGATCAAAAGCTTTTACGGGATGAATTAAAGCCCGTGGTGCTACGCCGACCATACCTTCGTCATAGTTGGACGCTGCGATAGTTCCAGCAATATGAGTACCATGGCCGTTATCGTCATAGGGTAGCATGGTTCGGTTAAGCAAATTAATACCTCTGGCGAGAGAATGACGAAGATCAGGATGTTGAAAATCCGCTCCTGTGTCGATCACACCGATTCTGACCCGATTCCCTGTCGAGGAAGGCCAAGCCTTGTATGCACGTACCTGTTTGACTCCCCATGGCATGGAAAGGTTCTTTTCTGCTTTTGGTATATGAGCAGTTTCAGCGTGGACCTTCATGCGGGTATCTTCTTCAACGGTAACACCGTTGTGATATTTGCCCAGCCTGTTTCCCCCTGAAAGCGGAGCGATTAAAGCACGGATTAGTCGGGCCGGTTGTACTTGCCGTAATCCCGCAAGCTCGGGTTTCAGCTTCCTGAGATAGGACAGGCATTCCCGGTATTGGTGAGGCTTATCGAACGTGATGATCTGTTTGTTCCGTCCACTGCCGGACGGCTCCGAAATACCCTCATGCAGACGCTGCAAAAAATCCGGATAGTCCATTTGAGACGGTCCCCCTCCGATGAGCCATGCTGAGGTATTGTATGAGCAAGCGTCAACTGCGGCATGGGAAACCTGCCCCTTTTTTATGGAAATAGGCCTGCTTGTCGTGTCAAAGTGGCCGTGGACACATACGATACATGGAGGGCATAAGCTCTTGTGCAACAACTTTGGGGGGTTCTCCCGGAGCGGGTACAGTCGAAGACGGGGGGGACCCCGTCTTTTTATGTATGCCGTCTTGTTTAGAGGGATATTCCTGGAAATTATGACGATACCCATCTTTAACTTGCAATTTGCTTCCAAATAGGTTTTACTTAGTTTTGATAATGGATATGTTAGTATTGCATGTATCGTGTATGCTCTGAAACATGTTCTTGTGAATTACGTGTGAGAGGAAGTGTCCCTAGGTGAGTACCCCACTCAACTTGAAGATTGACCCGGAGAAAGTCCACGAGACTCCAATGGTGGATTTGGCATTTATGGTATTGAAAGCAGCCAATACTCCGTATTATTACCGTGACCTGATGAAGGAAGTCGCCAAATTGCGTGGCTTTTCCGACGAAGAAATTAATGACGTTATTGCTCAGCTATATACTGAAATCAACATTGACGGGCGTTTTGCCTGTGTCGGTACGAATCTGTGGGGCTTGAAACGTTGGTATCCGGTAGATAAATCCGAAGATGCCCTGACAGGCGCCAAGCGTCCTCGTATTATTAACGACGAAGACGATGACGACGAAGATGACTATCATGAGGAAGAAGAAACATACAACTCTGATGACGACTTCGATGCAGATAGCGAAGACGAGGATGGCGAAGATGAGCTGTTCGACGGAGAAGAAGATGATGATGATAGTGATGAAGACGTGGTTATAGACGATGAAGACCTCAGTGATGAGGAAGATTCAGAAGATGAAAATGATGATGAGTCGACGGAAGACGACGATTCGCTTCGTTAGGAAAAGGCTGCAAGGGGAGATGCGTTCTCCCCTTTTTCATGACCGTTTTCTTGAAAACCCCTTCTGATTTAAAGCTTTCAGGTGGATTCTCTCCAATCTGGTTCAATGGACAAATTAACACGGATAACTTCCTTGACAGCGGATTGGACACGGGGTAAACTATTGCTTGGGCTTATGATTGATTCACTTATATGTTTGCTTTTTGTATAAAAGTGCCCCGTACTACGGGAGTGCTTTTTTGTTTTTTATAGGGGTGTTTTCACTCATGAAAGAGGGCTAAGGGCGGCGGACATGGAAAATGATTCCGCTGCCTTCTTCATGGATGATAATCCGTGCAAACGGGTTACGATAACATCATAATGTCGCCTGAATTTTGCATCTTATCTAGGAGGGTTTTGAACAGTGACAAAGTATATTTTTGTGACAGGCGGGGTTGTGTCTTCCTTGGGCAAAGGGATTACGGCAGCTTCACTGGGGAGGCTTTTGAAGAACAGGGGACTGAAGGTAACGATCCAAAAATTTGATCCTTACCTGAATGTCGATCCGGGTACGATGAGTCCTTACCAGCACGGTGAAGTATTTGTAACGGATGATGGTGCGGAAACGGACCTTGACTTGGGACACTATGAGCGCTTTATTGATATTAATCTGTCCAAGAACAGCAATGTCACAACAGGCAAGGTATATTCCAGCGTAATCAGCAAAGAGCGTCGCGGAGAATATTTGGGCGGTACGGTGCAGGTTATCCCTCATATTACGAACGAAATCAAGGAACGCGTGTACCGTGCAGGCCGTGAAGCAGGTTCGGACGTAATTATTACAGAAATCGGCGGTACGGTGGGCGATATTGAAAGCTTGCCATTTTTGGAAGCTATTCGTCAGCTCAAAAGCGAAGTTGGGCGCGAGAATGTGATGTACATTCACGTAACACTCATTCCTTATATTAAAGCTGCGGGTGAGGTTAAAACCAAACCAACTCAGCACAGTGTAAAAGAACTGCGCAGTATCGGTATCCAACCGAATGTCATTGTTTGCCGTACAGAGCATGAACTGTCCTCCGATATGAAGGCTAAAATTGCATTGTTCTGCGATATTGATGCGAATGCAGTGGTAGAATGCCGCGATGCTTCAACCCTCTACGAGGTTCCGTTGAACCTGCGTGAAGAAGGCTTGGACGAAATCGTAGTTAACCACCTCAAGCTGACAACACCTGCACCAGATATGACCGAATGGGAAGGGTTAGTTGATCGAATCAGCAAGCTGGATAAAACGGTTGAGATTGCCATTGTTGGTAAATATGTTGCGTTACATGATGCGTACTTAAGTGTGGTTGAATCACTTTCCCACGCTGGATTTGATGCGAATGCAGACGTAAAAATTCGTTGGGTGAACGCTGAAGAAGTGACGGACGAGAACGTAGCTGACATGCTGGGCGGCATTGGCGGCATTCTCGTACCGGGTGGCTTCGGCGATCGCGGAATTGAAGGCAAAATTAGTACCATTCGTTATGCACGGGAGCAAAAAATTCCGTTCTTCGGCATTTGTCTGGGTATGCAGGTATCTGTCATTGAGGTTGCCCGTTCCCTGGCTGGTCTCGAAGGAGCCAACAGCTCGGAAATTAACCCGGCTACTGATTATCCTGTCATCGATTTGCTTCCTGACCAAAAAGACATCGAAGATTTGGGCGGTACGATGCGTCTTGGCTTGTATCCATGCAAACTGGTGGAAGGTTCCCTGGCTTCGGCTTGCTACAACGACGAGCTGGTGTACGAAAGACACCGTCATCGGTACGAATTCAATAACGAATATCGTGAAGTTATTGAAAAAGCGGGTCTTCGTATTTCCGGTACTTCACCAGATGGACGCTTGGTGGAAATTGTGGAGCTCCCTGAGCATCCGTGGTTCCTGGCGGTACAATTCCATCCAGAATTTACTTCCCGTCCGAATCGTCCACAGCCTTTGTTCCGTGAATTTGTAAAGGCAGCATTGCAGCTTCAAGGTTAATGCTATGGCTGTAAGACCTCCTCAGGGAGGTCTTTTTTTATCCTATGCTTCCTGATTATGAAAGAATATTCCACAATTATGTATAAGAGCAGGATTTTCTTTTTGCAGGAGCGAATATAGTTTTAGGTATGGGACGGATATTGTACGTCATCGGACGCTGTTATGGCAATAGCTGCATGATCCTCGTTTTAAGATCTTAGGAGGTTAAAACATTGGAAAAGAAGAAAGTATTAATCGTCGATGACCAGAATGGAATACGGATTTTACTAATGGAAGTGTTCGGAAGTGAGGGTTATGAGACCTTTCAGGCGGCGAACGGGAAAATTGCACTTGAAATTGTTGAGAAGGAACCACCTGATCTGGTTCTGCTCGATATGAAAATCCCAGGTATGGACGGACTCGAAATTCTGAAGCATCTAAAAACCATGAATCCTGATATCAAGGTTATTATGATGACAGCATATGGAGAACTGGACATGATTAAAGAGGCGACGGAGCTAGGTGCGCTCATGCATTTTACCAAGCCCTTTGATATTGACGAAATGCGGATCGCTGTGAACAAACAACTCAGAGATGATTAGGTGAGTCACTATGGTTGAGAACTCTGTTAACACAACAGGGTTTTTTGTTTGTGATTATGGGAAATACTGAAAGTAAATCCTCTCCTTATACAATTCTATGAAAAAACGGCGTCCTAACGTGATTTTTGTATGTGTTGATATGCAAAAGCTTGTTTAGTATTTAACATGGGTTGTGGTATAATAAGCCCGTATGTGATGTCGGCTAAAATATAGACAAACCCAAACACCTTTAGGAGGACTGTAACCATGCCATTGGTATCTATGAAAGACATGTTGAACAAAGCACTCGAAGGAAAATATGCAGTAGGTCAATACAACATTAATAACCTGGAGTGGACTCAAGCTATTTTGGGCGCTGCTGAAGAAGAAAAATCCCCAGTAATCTTGGGCGTTTCTGAAGGCGCAGCACGTCACATGGGCGGATTCTACACTGTTGTTAAAATGGTAGAAGGTCTTATTCATGACATGAAAATCACCGTTCCAGTTGCGATCCATTTGGACCACGGTTCCAGCTTTGAAAAATGTAAAGAAGCTATCGACGCTGGTTTCACATCCGTTATGATTGACGATTCCCACAGCCCGATCGACACAAACATTGCTACAACGAAAAAAGTGGTTGAATATGCTCATTCCAAAGGCGTTTCTGTTGAAGCTGAAGTTGGAATGGTTGGCGGTCAAGAGGATGATGTTGTCGGCGACGTAATGTACGCTAAGCTGGACGACTGTCTGCGTATCGTTAACGAAACAGGTATCGATACACTGGCACCTGCACTGGGTTCCGTACACGGACCTTACAAAGGCGAGCCAAACCTCGGATTCAAAGAAATGGAAGAGATCTGCAATGCAATCAAACTTCCACTCGTTCTGCACGGTGGTACTGGGATCCCAACACATGACATTAAAAAAGCAATCTCTCTGGGAACTTCCAAAATCAATGTAAACACTGAGAACCAAATCGTATTTGCGAAAGTGGTTCGTGAAGTGCTTGCTGAGAAACCGGATGCTTATGACCCACGTACATTCATCGCTCCAGGTCGTGAAGCGATTAAACAAACCGTTATCGGTAAAATTCGTGAGTTCGGTTCCAACAACAAAGCGTAATAATGAATCAAACTGGTCGTGCGTCTGCACGGGCTAGATGTATTTTTTAGTTGTAGCTGTAGTTCTGCTGCACAAAATATTTAAATCTGTACAGTTGAATAGTTTGGTATGGAAAGCACACCGCTTAGCCGGTGTCTTTCCATTTTCACCACTAAAAAAGTTAAAAGATTTATAATTTGAGATTATTGTTTGACCGACTGCAAAACACGTAGGGGGACCCTCAAGCTTATGGAAAAATTGATGATCACCGGTGGACGGCCGCTTCAAGGTACAGTTTCCATCAGCGGTGCCAAAAACAGTGCCATCGCCTTGATTCCCGCAGCCATTCTGGCAGAGTCGGAAGTCATTTTGGACAATTTGCCACTGTTGAGTGATGTGGCGGTGTATTCCGAAATACTGGAGGAACTTGGTGCAACGGTTACCTGGGAAGGTAGCCAGATGAAAATAGATCCTTCCTCCATTAAATCCATTCCTATGCCGAATGGGCCTGTTAAGAAATTACGAGCCTCTTATTATATGATGGGAGCCATGCTGGGCAGATTCAAGGAAGCGATCATCGGTTTGCCAGGAGGGTGCAATTTCGAACCCCGGCCCATTGATCAGCATATCAAAGGTTTCGAAGCGCTGGGTGCCACGGTAACGAACGAGCACGGCGCTATTCATTTGCACGCCAAAGAACTGCGCGGAACTAAGATTTATTTGGATGTTAGCAGCGTAGGCGCTACCATTAATATTATGCTGGCGGCTGCACGTGCCAAAGGCGCCACAATTATCGAAAATGCGGCTAAAGAGCCTGAGATTATAGATGTAGCAACTCTTTTAAACTCGATGGGGGCTATTATTAAAGGTGCCGGTACGGAAACGATTCGAATTGAAGGTGTGTCGGAGCTGCATGGCTGCCGTCATTCCATCATACCTGACCGTATACAAGCGGGCACATATATGATTGCTGCTGCGGCAACCCGTGGAAATGTATTGATTGACAATGTAATCCCCAAACATATGGAGGCTCTCACTGCAAAAATGCAGGAAATGGGCATCGGCATCGAGGAATATGATGAAAGTATTCGCGTACTAGGTGCACCTTCCTATGAACATGTCGACGTTAAAGCCTTGATATACCCCGGATTCGCCACAGATTTACAATCTCCCATGACCAGCTTGCTTACCCAAGCGCAGGGTGTCAGTGTATTGAGCGATTTTGTGTACAGCAATCGTTTTAAGCACGTCCCTGAGCTGGTGCGTATGGGGGCTAAAATTCGCGTAGAGGGTCGGTCTGCTATTATAGAGGGTGGTCAGCTGAATGCAGCTAAAGTAAAAGCGGCAGATCTGCGCGCCGGAGCGGCCCTTGTCATTGCTGGACTTACAGTAAGCGAAGGTGTAACTGAGGTGACGGGTGTCGAGTACATTGACCGTGGTTATGATCACCTTGTTTCCAACCTGCGTCTTTTAGGCGCGGATGTATGGCGGCAGACTGAATAATTAGACCATGCCATTTTTTCGAACTCCCGGAACGAAAGCGATAGAACGGGCAACACCTATGCAGCCGCTGCTTGATACAAGATTGTGGTTCATACCTAACAATCCTTTATCGGAAAACCGGAATAATTCGGTATAATTCAGGCAGATGGCTGCATAACTTTATTTGTTTTGGTTAAAATTATGTTAATGGTGTTTATGATATCATTGTCTATCATTTAGATGTATGAATGGACTTAATAATTGAATAGGTGGTTATTATATGGATCTGCAAATTTCCGATCTGGAAGAAATGAAGCTGACCGACCTGTACAAGCTGGCCAAGCAATACCAGATCCCGTACTACGGAACGCTCAAAAAGAAAGAATTAATATTCGCGATCCTGCGCGCACAAGCTGAGAAGAGCGGATTGATGTTTATGCAGGGGGTTCTGGAAATCCTTCCCGAAGGTTACGGCTTTCTGAGGCCGATCAATTATCTCCCGAGTACCGAAGATATTTACATCTCTGCTTCACAAATCCGCAAGTTTGACTTGAGAACGGGCGATCTTGTTTCTGGTAAATGCCGAACGCCAAAAGAGAATGAACGATATTTTGGATTGCTTCAAGTTAACGCCGTCAATGGAAGAAGTCCTGAGCAAGCTGCTGAGCGGCTACATTTTCCTGCACTGACTCCACTGTATCCGCAAACCAAATTAGTCCTTGAAACTTCCCCCAACCATTTGTCTACGAGAATTATGGATGTACTGGCCCCTGTCGGACTTGGACAGCGCGGACTCATTGTAGCACCTCCCAAAGCTGGGAAGACGCTTCTCCTCAAAGAAATTGCCAATAGCATTTCTACTAACAATCCCGAGATCGAGCTTTTTGTCTTGTTGATTGATGAACGCCCCGAAGAAGTGACCGACATGCAGCGTTCTGTTAAAGGTGAAGTTGTGGCCTCTACATTTGACGAACTTCCTGAAAATCACATTAAAGTGGCAGAACTCGTGTTGGAGCGTGCGCTGCGTCTCGTAGAACATAAAAAGGATGTTGTCATCCTGTTGGATAGCATCACACGTTTGGCTCGTGCGTACAATCTCGTTATCCCTCCTTCTGGTCGTACTTTGAGCGGGGGTATTGATCCGGCGGCATTTCACCGTCCAAAACGCTTTTTTGGTGCGGCTCGGAATGTGGAGGAAGGCGGTAGCTTGACGATTCTTGCTACAGCGCTGATTGATACGGGATCACGCATGGATGATATCATTTATGAAGAGTTTAAAGGTACAGGCAACATGGAGTTGCATTTGGACCGCAAGCTAGCAGAACGTCGTATCTTTCCTGCGATTGATATTCGTCGTTCCGGCACACGCCGTGAGGAAGTGTTGTTGAACAAGGAAGAATTGGATACCATCTGGGCCATTCGTAAAAACATGACGGAAAGCCATGATTTTGTGGAAGGCTTCCTCAAAAAGCTGCGTAATAGCAAAACTAATGCTGAGTTTTTGGCTTCGTTTGATTTGACGGCACCTTCTTCCAGTAGCTCGCAAAGCAGTTCTGGTGGGCAACAACGGAGAACTGCGCGTTCTACCACAGCGTCAGTCCCGGCCACAACCAACTAAAACCCATTCATGTATTTTATCTGTTCCGTAAGTACACAGTCGTTACCATTCATTTGTTAATGGCGTAGGCTTAACGGAGCGAAAGGAGCTCCATAATGTATTTGGTGTATGCCGACGAAAAAGGCAATGTATATGATCATGCTTCTTTGTATGGGCTTGCCCGTAGTGCAGACATGATTGTTGAGATCATGGAGGATGAGCTTATTCCGTTACCGGAAGGAGCTACATTGGTAAGCCTGCCCAGCACTCGCCCGGTCGGTATGAACCCTGAAACAGGGGAAATGGTTTCTCTTCCCGGAGATATGCAAGCAGTAGGGGCTTTATTGCCGCAAGGTTTTACGCGCTTGTGCCTGCCGGGATATGTGAAGACCGATAAGGAGTACAAACTTCCCTTGTTCGGTTATTCGGCCGTAGTCTGGAAAGACGGGGCATTTTATGTAACGGCAGAGCAGAGTGACAGTCCATCCAAGTGGAATCCGGAAAACTGTGACCGTCATCAAGTTAAACTGGGTGTTCAGCGGATGACGGAGCAATATCCCGAAAATCGGCTGTACCAACATTTGTCTAACTGTGCGCTGGGCTACGAATGTCTTACTTCCTCGAACACATTCCTGAATCGCTGGGAAGGAGGAGTTCCGGTATCCTATTCGTGTAATGCGGGTTGCTTTGGCTGTATATCTGAACAGCCGGATGACAGTGGCTTTGTATCTCCGCAGACAAGAATGAACTTCCGTCCCCGTGTTGAAGAAATTGTAGAAGTTATGCTGGAACATTTGAAGACACCGGAGTCCATCATCAGTTTTGGCCAAGGTTGCGAAGGCGAGCCTTCCACACAAGCCAAACTGATTATTGATTCGATCAAAGAGGTGCGCTCCATTACTGATATGGGATACATCAATATCAATACGAATGCGGGATTGAGTGATCATATCCGGGGAATCGTGGATGCGGGTCTTGATCTGATGCGCGTTAGTACCATTAGTGCACTGGACGATCACTACAATGCGTATTACAAGCCGCGCGGCTACACGTTGGATAATGTAGAAAAATCACTTCGTTATGCTTCTGAGCAGGGAGTATATACGTCGATTAACTATTTGATTTTTCCGGGTGTAACAGACCGAGAGGAAGAAATTGAGGCAATGATTGAATTTGCCAAACGTACTAAGCTCAAGCTGATTCAAATGCGTAACTTGAATATCGATCCTGAAAGCTATCTGGAGTTGATTCCACCTGCTCAAGGTGAGATCCTTGGCATGAAGCAAATGCTTGAGATTTATCGTGAGGAACTGCCTGATGTAGTCATCGGTTCTTACACTCATGTACCCCCACAAGGGCTGGCACGCCCCAAATTTGCCAAGGCCTAAAACGGTCAATAGCAACTTGAAACTCACCTATTTTACGCCATCTTTGAATGCGGAAAAGAGTTGTTGAAACGCTCATATTCAAGTGCTATAATGTGAACATGTGTTCATACAACTCTGGACTGATAGGACGTTCAGGGCGGAAAGAGGTGAAAGTTCAATGCAACAAGCTATTCAACCAAAATTTAACGTAACTAATGTCACTTGTGCTTGCGGAAATTCGTTTGAAACTGGTTCTGTGAAAGGATCTCTGCGTGTGGAGATTTGCTCCGCCTGCCACCCATTCTTCACAGGCAAGCAGAAATTTATTGATGCTGGTGGACGCGTAGATCGTTTCAAAAAGAAATACGGTATCTAATGGATTACCGCAGGTTATAAAGTTATTAGAGCCTTCTGCAACTGCAGAGGGCTCTTTTTGTAATAATGTGTATTTGCTTTTTATGCGGCCTTAAGATATACTTATTTTCACCGTGCTAGATGGGGAGGTAGCGGTGCCCTGTAACTCGCAATCCGCTATAGCGAGGTTGAATTCCTGTTAGAGGTGTTGTTGATGTGAGGCTGGTCCCTGCGCACAATGTTGACGGCTGGGTCCTCCGCAATGAGTACTTGTGAACCTGGTCAGGTCCGGAAGGAAGCAGCCATAAGCAAGCCCACTCTTGTGCCGGAGGGTTGCCTAGCCCGAGTTGTTGTTCAGGGTTGCCGCTCGGATCACAACGATCAATAACAGGTGCACGGTATATATTAGTGATTAGAACATCTTGGCAATCATTGCGAAGATGTTTTTTTGTGTTTTATAAATTGGAAGGTGTCTGGTTTAGATTCGGACGGGAGTATAGTATAATGAAGTGACCATGAATGGTCATGAAAGTGAATGGGAAAGAGGGTAACGCGCATTGGAACATATAGCGTTGTACCGTGCTTGGCGGCCGCAGGCTTTCAAGGACATGGTAGGACAACAGCATATTATCCAGACATTGCAGAATGCCATCCGCGAAAATCGCACGTCCCATGCCTACCTGTTCAGCGGTCCACGAGGAACAGGTAAGACGAGTGCGGCCAAAATTTTGGCCAAGGCTATCAACTGTGAGCATGGACCTGCGCCGGAACCTTGCAACGAATGCGAAGCCTGTAAACGGATCACGGCCGGAGCGGTCATGGATGTACAGGAGATTGATGCAGCCTCCAACCGGGGCGTTGAAGAGATTCGTGATTTGCGCGATAAAGTCAAATATGCGCCCACAGAAGTGCGGCACAAGGTTTATATCATTGATGAAGTGCACATGCTGACGACGGAAGCGTTCAATGCGCTGCTCAAGACACTAGAAGAGCCGCCGCCACACGTGATGTTCATATTGGCTACGACTGAACCACATCGGATTCCGGCGACAATTATTTCGCGTTGCCAGCGGTTTGACTTCCGGCGGGTATCGCTGGAAGAACAGACAGAGCGGCTTGACCTGATATGTCAACAGGAGAACATACAGGCTGATTTAGATGCACTGCAGTACATTGCGCGTCTTTCAGATGGCGGGATGCGAGATGCAGTTAGCGTTTTGGACCAGATATCCTCGTTTACAGATGGTCGGGTTACTTATCAGCAGGTGCTGGATATGACGGGAGGTATTGCGTCCGAGCAATTCGGTAAGCTTGCCTTGGCGTTGCTGAAAGAAGATGTGGGCACGGTGCTCCAAATGATCGAGAACTTTATGCAGGAAGGTAAAAGTGCGGATAAGTGCATGGAGAATCTTCTGTACTATTTCCGAGACCTGCTAATGATCAAGATGGTGCCTCAGGCAACCAAAATGACGGAGCGAGTGCTAGATCCAGAGCGATTTAAGGAAGTGGCAGATGCTTTTACCAAGGAGCAACTCTTTGCGATGATTGACACCCTTAATCGTTATCAGAGCGAGATGAAATATGCCGTTCAGCCTCAAACTTTGTTTGAGGTAGCTCTGTTGAAACTATGCAGTATTCCGGGGGAAGCAGGAGCTGTTGTTCAGTCGGCCGCACAGCGCTCAGGTGCTGCAGCTGAGCAGGAAGATGTGGTAATGTTGAAGCGCCAGCTTGCTGAGTTGGAAAAGAAACTGGAGCGCGCGCTGCAAGGTGGATTGGGCGCTGGAGCGGGACAGGAAGCATCGTCGGGTGGTCGTCAGGCTTCCGGGGGTCGTGCCCCTGCTCCGCGGATTTCAGCGCCAGCCAAACTTCCTTCTCAGTTGGATCGCTATATCGCTGAGAAGTCGAGCGAAGCATTCGCAGCAGCGGGGCGTAAGTGGAGTCAGATTTTACAAGGGGTAAAAGAGGCGAAAGTTACGGTTCATGCCTGGTTTATGGACGGTGAGCCAGTTTCTGTGTTAGAGGACAGTGTGCTGGTCGCATTTAAGAACAATATTCATCGTGAAACTACCGAAAAGCCTGCCAATAAGCAGGTCATCGAGAAAGTATTGCATGAGCAGTTGGGCCATCCTTATCGTTTAGTAACGATGATGCAAAAGGATTGGAATGCTGCGATTGAAGGAGTTTCCGACCAGCCTGCCGAAGAATTGCAACTGGAGCCGGAGCATGATACGCCGGGAAAGTCCAAGGAGCCCTGGATTGATGAAGCTATTCAACTTTTCGGGGAAGATCTGGTAGTCATTAAAGATTAAATCAAGTGTCTAGATGTATACTTCATTAAAGGAGATGATTGAAATGAACAATATGAACCAAATGATGAAGCAAGTGAAAAAAATGCAGGAACAAATGCTGAAAGCCCAAGAGGAACTTGGCGGAAAAGTAATCGAAGGTACTTCTGGCGGCGGTGTTGTGACGGTGGAGGTAAATGGACATAAAAAAGTGTTGTCCATCACGATCAAACCGGAAGCCGTAGATCCTGATGATGTAGAAATGCTGCAAGATCTTGTACTGACTGCAGTCAATGATGCTTTGTCCAAAGCAGATGAACTGGCTAATGATGATATGGGTAAATTTACAGGCGGCATGAAAATTCCGGGCTTGTTCTAGTCTGCTGCATAAAGGAGAAACACGCTATTGTATTATCCGGAGCCGATTGCAAAGCTAATTGATGCTTTTACGCGCCTGCCAGGAGTAGGGCCGAAGACGGCTGCCCGGTTGGCCTTTCACGTACTGAAAATGAAGGAAGATGATGTGATTGACTTTGCCAAAGCGCTAGTCAATGTAAAACGCAATCTGCACTTCTGTTCAGTCTGCGGCAACATTACGGATACGGACCCTTGTCGGATCTGTCAGGATAAGACGAGGGATGCTTCCGTCATTTGTGTTGTTCAGGATTCCAAGGATTTGGTGGCTATGGAGCGTACCAAGGAGTTTAATGGCTTTTACCATGTGCTTCACGGGGCGATATCTCCTATGGAGGGAATTGGTCCTGAGGATATCAAACTCAAGGAATTGCTGAATAGACTCAGTGATGAACGCGTCAAGGAGCTGATTTTAGCTACGAACCCGAACATTGAAGGAGAGGCCACGGCCATGTACATTTCTCGGCTAGTGCGTCCTTTTGAAATCAAGGTTACTCGTATTGCTCACGGATTGCCAGTGGGTGGAGATTTGGAGTATGCTGACGAGGTTACCCTGTCCAAAGCGTTGGAAGGCCGTAGAGAGCTCAATTAATAGGTGTATTTATACGTTATAAATAGGGAGTCTGGAATGTCCTTAGGGTATTCTCGACTCACTTGGGGGAGCCGCTATGGCTCCTTTTTTATTTGCGGTGATAGATGGCAGTATAGATCGTTCCTGGTTCTAAGTTTGTCCTTTGTTCAATAAGTATGAATAAGGTAATCTTGCAGACTGTGCACATAATTCAGCTTGTGAGGAGGATGAACGGATGTGGGAACGGATGAAACAAAATTTCCGTCGTCAGGAGAATGGCAAATCAGAAGCGGAGTATCGGCAGGAGTTGTTTGCCCAGATTCGGGCTTCGCATGCGGAATGGTTAAGAGCGCATCGTTTATTTCATGAAGCAACGGGTAAAGATGAGATCGACTACGCTATATTTGTTCTAGAAGCTGCAGAACGTAAATATCAGATACATTTAAAAAGTGCGAAACAGCAAGGCCTGCATCGTTTCCATCTGCCTGCAGATGAACCGGGGTATGCCAATGATACGGATCGTGTTCACAAGCGGAGAGCTGAATGAAAGGGGCGGTCTGGCTTGTTTTGATTGCCTGTGTCGGGATGTTACTATTTCTAATCTTAAAAAAACGTTTGGGTATCAGCTGGCTTGTAGTATTCGGGGCACATATGGGCCTGGCAGCCATCGCATTGTATGTTATCAATTATTCAGGGTGGATTACGCAGGTGTACATCCCGATCAATCCAGTGACAATGGGGGCGGTAACGATATTAGGCTTGCCTGGGATTGTCCTTTTACTGGGATTGAAAATAGTATTATTCGGACAGGCTATATGAAAACTTAAATGTTATTGTTTCTATTTTTAAAATATAGTTGACGGCGAATTCAAAAATGTGATACATTAATTCTCGGCCCTTAAAGCCCGGGAATTTTTTTGTGAGAACAACAATTAAATGAAATTAAAAAATAATTTTAAAAAAGTGTTGACTTAAATCCCGAATGTGTGTTATATTAATCAAGTCGCCGCTGAGATGCGGTGGTGAAACAAAGTAAGACATAATGCAGGTTTGATCTTTGAAAACTGAACAACGAGTGAGTAAAACGATTTTGTTCGCAAAATCAAACAAGAGATATTTTATCTCGTCAGTTTCAACATGAGCTTATCGCTCTTTCTATAAACCAGCTTCGGTTGGTCTTTAATGGAGAGTTTGATCCTGGCTCAGGACGAACGCTGGCGGCGTGCCTAATACATGCAAGTCG